>JABIPV010000055.1 GCA_018699075.1 Kordiimonadaceae bacterium
CGGTGCGTCGTCGGGCGCTAAGCCATGTTGCGGGTAACATGGTTTTAAGAACCGGGTCTTCGTTATATTCGCGGGAAATTATTACCCATGCATCAATCCCTTCGCGGCGCATAAGTTCCGGCACCAAGGTGTCCAAGCGGTGTTTCAATAGATCGTCTTCGACTTTTGCACGTTCACGAAGCGGCAGGACGCGCTCTTCTAATGTTTGTGCAAAAGTAGTCGTAATTGTCATCACAAATGCAATGAAGGTGACAAATATTTTAGTCATGATTATAATTATTCCCAGTTGTTTTATTTTTTGTAATCTTTAATTAAGGCAATATTAGACTATAAAAAGTTTTTTCACAAAATAAATGTAATAAAGTTACAAAACAATATATATAAATATGCAAACAATTAATAATTAAGAATTTAGGAAGAATAATGAAAGCTGTTGGATCATATAAAGCCCTTGCCGCAAACGAAACTGATGCCTTTATCGACCAAGAAATTGACACGCCTGTTGCAACGGGCCGTAATATTTTGGTCGCCGTAAAAGCCGTTTCTGTTAATCCCGTTGATACTAAAGTACGCAAACGTCCGCATCCTGATGAAACATGGCGTGTGCTTGGTTGGGACGCTTCTGGCGTCGTGACGGCAGTTGGTGATGATGTCAGCGGTTTTTCTGTCGGTGATGAAGTTTATTATGCGGGTTGCATTACCAAGCCCGGATCAAACAGTGAATACCAACTTGTCGATGAACGTATTGCCGCAAAAAAGCCTTCCTCGCTTGGATTTGCGGAAAGCGCGGCGTTACCGCTTACGACCATTACGGCATGGGAAGGTTTATTTGATCGCCTTGGTGTTTCAAAAACCGGTCAAGATGCCGGCAAAACAATTCTTATGATCGGCGCTGCTGGCGGTGTGGGTTCGATTGCCATTCAGCTTGCAAAGAAGCTTGCTAATTTAACAATTATCGCCACTGCATCACGTCCTGAATCGTCTGATTGGTGTAAAGCAAGAGGCGCAGACCATGTGATTAATCATTATGAAGATATTTCCGCACAGTTAGAAGCAATTGGCTGCGCCAATGTTGATTATGTTTTCTGTTTAACCAATATTGCCGGATACTGGAAAACCATTACGGACGTGATTAAGCCGATGGGCAAAATATGTACCATTGTTGATTTCTTCGAAGATAGTAATCTTGATTTGCTAAAGCTTAAAAGCGCCACTTTCGTGTTTGAATTTATGTTCAGCCGTTCCATGCATCAAACAAGTGATATGGGCGAAGTTGGAAAACTGCTCGCCGATACGGCAGGTTTAATCGATAACGGTGACTTAATCACAACCGTAAGCAATATTGTTAGCCCAATAAATGCAGATAATATGCGCGCGGTACATACGGCCATCGAAGAAGGAAACGCTATTGGTAAATCTGTATTAGAAGGCTGGTCTTAAAACACCAATTATTATCTAAGTTCAACCATTACTATGTATGATTATTTATACATCTAATAACAATTTGTATAATTGTTGTTTCCCTATTACTGTAATGAAAACGGAATTATAAAATAGTCGGGGAAGACCTTTGAACACTCAGAAAGTTCCAAGTTTTTGGCAAGCCTTACTTTGTTTTGGCGGCGTGCTTACAATAATTGTCATGGGGGTAATTAAGTTTGGCGTTAACATTCATGTTTTGCTGATATTAAGCATTGTTTGGACCTGTTTTCATGCTTATTCACTGGGTTATAAATTTAAAGCTATTAAGAAATTAATGTCGGACGGTATATCTAACGGCCTTGGCGCGGCGTATGTATTTATCTTAATCGGCATTGTGGTCGCGTCTTTTTTGGAAAGCGGCACCATCGCCAGCATTGTTTATTATAGCCTTGACCTTATTCATCCTGCGGTGTTTTTACCCGCGGGGTTGCTGCTGTGTAGTTTTATGTCGGTTTCTGTGGGAACGCTTATGGGAACAGTGGCAACGGCGGGTGTTATTTTAATTGGTATTGGTGAAGCCATGGGGGTGCCCTTACCGATTGTCGCGGGTATGGTGATCGCAGGGGCGAGTTTCGGTGATAAAATGTCACCTGTATCTGATACAACAAATTTGGCGGCTATATCTGCGGGCACGGATTTATATACCCATATTAAATCGATGATGTATACGACCATACCGACATATTTGATTTGTTTGGTGATTTTTACTTTTATTGGCCTTCAATATTCTGCGGATGCGTTGGCAACCAATGATATTAAGGTATTCCAACAAGCCATATCCGATAATTATGTGGTCAGCATATGGGGCTTTGTCCCGGTAATTGTGTTATTTGGCTTAAGCTTAAATAAATTTGCTGCTGAACCAGCGATGATTGCCGCGTCCGTGGTGGCGATCATTATGGCCGTATTCCAACAAGGGCATGATATTCTCGTGATCCTAGGCAGTCTTCAGGATGGATATAAAGCTGAGACAGGCCATCCGGGGCTTGATACTCTGGTAAACCGTGGTGGCATTCAAAGCATGATGCGGACTTTTTCTTTGGCATTATTCGCAATGGCGCTGGGTGGGTTACTGGATAAAGTAGGCATATTGACCGCGATGTTAGAAGGCATACTGGTTTATATAAAATCTGTTGTATCGTTATTATTTGCCACCATGCTGACGGGTATTATCAGCAGCATTGCTACTGGTCAGTCCTATATTTCAATCGTGCTGACATCACAATTATTTAAGAAAAAGTATGAGGAAATGGGCCTTAAGCGCCGCATGTTGTCCCGCACCGTGGAAGAAAGCACCACCTTAATCACGCCGCTTATGCCGTGGTCACTTGGCGGGGCGTTTTATTCAGCGGTAATGGGGGTTGCGGTAATCGATTATATGCCGTGGGCATTCCTCAATTACCTGAACTTCATCGTTGCTTTGGTGATTGCCTCATTAGGTTTTGCCATATTTAGAAAAGAAGAAGAAACCGAATAATGACCAGAATAATGTCACGGCTATTTACGTTGCTTTTGGTACTGGTTATTTCTGCATGTGCTGAAAAGGCGCGCGAAACAACTTCGTGGGATGAGGCGCAGTGGATATGGCACCCTGATATTATTCCAATGGCAACAAATCGGTTCACTTATTTTAAAAAGACTTTTGAATTTGACGGTGTTGCCACGGACCTTAAAGGATATTTCGCGGCGGATGCTACGGCGCGGCTTTATATCAACGGTGAAATCGTCCGCCGTAATGTGACACGTTATTATCCAACCCATGTAAGACCAGAAGTGATAGAGCTTTCCAAGTATTTGAAGCAGGGTGAGAATGAAGTGTTAATCCTTCATCATAATTGGGGTGATATTAAAAACTTCCAACGTGATGAGATTAGACGGGCAGGGATGCTGTTCTTCGCGCCGCAAATTCCTGAGTTACAATCCAATACATCCTGGCAGACCGCAGAAGCAAAGCATTTTACAAACCATCAACAGCAAATCATTGGTGTTATTGGTGATCTGCGTATTCGTTTCCCATTAATCATGGACGGCAGAAAGATCTCGGATGATTTAAACTGGAAAAATGCCATATTGGTTGAAGACGGGCCGTGGACACTTACCCACGATTATACGCCAAAGGCACAGAGAGAAGAATTCAAGAGCGTTAAGGGTATAATCGCCGCAGGAACTATTAATTACCCTGATGCCTTCTCTTACACTCCAGAAGCGCTTTTAAATGATGTAGCGTTCCCTAAGCATATGCAAGAAGCGGATTATATTGCTGATGAGCGACAAGCGGGTGTTTTCTCAGGGCTTACAAATGGAAATGATGTCACGACGTCACTCAAGGCGGGTGAGACCGCCTATGCCACATATGATTTTCATGTGCCTGTTCATGGCTACCCTTCGTTTGAGCTTGAAAGCAATAAGGCCGGTGTTGCTATTTCCTTTGGTTATGGTGAGCTTAATTTTTCACTATTTGACGGTAGCAATCATGTAAACCCAAATACAGGCTGGATTAAAACCGAAGGCGTGGTAGGGTCCTTTTATGGTGATCGTTATATCACGTCTGGTGAAGGTGTAGAGAGCATCGAAATTCCGGAAGAACGCACTGCCAGGTATTTAACTGTGCATATTTCTGCCCCCGAAGGTGCAACTGTGACCTTTAAAAAACTTGGTATGGTGAAATCTCAGTATCCCGTTGACTGGACCGGAAATTTTAACGCCAACGACAAAATCATTGATCAAATGATTGCTCTTTCCAAAACTCATGCGGAAATTACCATGAGCGATGTTTATGTGGATACACCGGGCCGTGAAGACGGACAGTGGCTTGAAGATATTCGCTTGCGGGCGCTGCTTGCGGAAACATGGGCAGGGGATATTGACCTGCGGTATTTAACATTGGCCCATTCACAGGAATCGGCGATAAAAGGCGGTAAATTTCTAAGCTTCGCACCACAATCCTTTGTCGACCTTACCCATTGGGACTGGGGAATGCAGTGGATAACCATGCTTCATGATCACCTTAGGTGGATTAGTGCAACTGATGATATTAAAGTAAAACAGCAGGCTGACTATTTTGCGACTGCGTTGAATACATATGTGGGGCTGTTACTGGAAAATGTTGACGAAAATGGTCTATTTAGAAGCAATGAAGTCTTCGCTGATATTCGTATCGGAAGTAAAGTTGAAAACCCGAATGACGTGAGTGTAATTACCCATACTTGGCTGATTAAGAGATTGCAGCAAGCCATTGAAATTGCAGATGTTTATGAACTTGAAGCCGACACAATCGGCTGGACCCTTACGCGGGAAAGAATGATTGAAGCATTTCATCAGTATTTGGTGGTAGAGGGGGATATTCCTTATGCTGGCGATGTTCTTAATGCGGATGGAATTTTAAAAGGAAAAGGCCAAGCTGCACAGCTTTCGGCCATTGATGCCGGACTATTTGGTGATATTCATAGCCAATCTTTATTGGATCAGTTCTTTACAGGACCAAATGGAAAAGCACCGCAGGGTGTATCACCATGGAATAATCCAACTTATTTATACCGTTCCATTAAGATGCTCTCTGATCACGGGCTTGGTGAGCGGGCATTGGCCCATTATAAATGGCGCATGAGCCCTTATTTACCCGGTTCGCCGGATAATTTAACGCCGCTTAAACTGCAAGGGCCATACGGCGGACCATTACCGGAATATTTCATCAGGCACGATGATATTGGTCTTGAGCTGGGCGAAGTTAACACAGCCCAGCCCGGTGACCCCACAGGATCACACGGTTGGGCGGCCGTTGGCATGACGTGGTTACATGATAGTGTGCTTGGTGTGACGTGGGGAAATGGAGGTTTAGGCGACAAAATGCTTCACATTAATCCTAATAATATGGGCATGGCTGAAATATCCGGAGACGTAATCAGCCCATGGGGTAAAGTAACTGTGGGTTTAAAGGATGATGATTTTTCAATAATATTACCAGATGGTGTAAGTGCGTTTGTTCGGGCGACAAGATGCACGTCTCAACCCATTGAAGATGCGACTTGTATCAGCCAAGGTAACGGTTCTGTTTTGATTGAAGGTAGTGGTATTTATCAGCTTAATTAAGAATGGTCTTCTTTTAACCAGCCAATTAAGGTTATTGTCATAAATACGCAGGCAATGGCAATGGGTAATCCGGCAAGGAGGACGGCGGATTGGACCACTTTTAAACCACCTATATACATTAATATTATCGGCAAAATGCCGAGGATTAATGCCCAGAATAGACGGTGATATTTACCGGGGTCTTCGCTGGAGTGGAGTTCCTTTGTTGCGGCGGCGGCCAAGGTGTAGCTGGCGCTATCATAGGTCGTGGCCACATAAATGATTGTGACGATCATAAAGAGCGCTAAAGCAAGTTCACCCATTGGTAAATGGGCAATCATTGTGGCAATGGCAGAAAATACATCATTTTCAATCATATTAACCACAGGCATGGCGGCCGTGAGTTCGAGATGAAGAGCATAATTTCCCAGGATAATCATAAATAGCCATCCCCCGAGACTTCCGAAGATGCACATGGAAAAGATAATATCGCGAATGGTGCGGCCTTTTGATATGCGTGTGACGAATATACCAACATAAGGCGCAAAAGCCATCCACCACGCCCAGTAAAATATCGTCCAGTCCTGAACAAAGCCTGTTTGTCCCACAGCATCGGTCCAACTGACCATTTCAATGAGGTTTGCAAACATAAAACCAAGGCTCTGCGTTCCCATCATAAGTATGAAAATAGTCGGCCCGGCAAAAAGTACAAAAAGCAGGAATATAATGGACAGATATAGATTAAGATCAGCGAGTTTTTTAATACCTTTTTCAAGGCCCCGATAAACGGAGAAACCAAATAGAGCCACACAAATAAAGATCACCATTAGATCAAGGTTCGAACTTCGTTCAATGCCCGTTAGCTGAGAAAAACTGGCTGATACAACAGGGGCAGTAAGGGATAAAGAAGTGCCCGCACCACCAATAAGACCAAGCATAAAGGAAACATCAATCAGCTTCGCCCAAGGAGAAGTTGTACATTTTTCACCTAAAATCGCTGCACTGAGGCGTAAATAAGGGATTTTCTTGACATAAAAACTATAGCTTATGGCAATGGTCGGTAATGCATACATGCACCACGGCGTAATTCCCCAGTGAAATAGTCCGTAACTTGTAGCCCACTTTATGGCCTCTGCGGAGCTGGGGTCTACACCAAAGGGGGGCGTGATGTAATATGCGGCCCATTCAATTGCCGCCCAATACATTATGCCACCGCCGATCCCTGCTGAAAACAGCATGGCAACCCAACTTAAAGTGCTAAAATCTGGAGTATCATCAGGATCGCCAAGTTTAATATTGCCGTAACGACCAAATGCAAGCCATGCACAAACGACCATGGCGCCGATAGCCGTCCATTGGAACACTAGCCCTAAATTAAAGGCCACCTAGTCATAGAGGGATATAATAATTGGCCCGACGCTTTCATTAAATAGCATAAGCGGAATTGATACGACGAGAACCGTAATCAGTGCGAGAGAGAATGTAACTTTATCAATAGGTTTATTGTGGGAATTATCCGACACTTATTATTCCTGAACATTGGGAGGACTTACCATGCTTAATTTAGCTAAATTAAGCAAGGAATTCAGATAAAATAATCTTCTTTAGGGATTTTAATCAGATCTTTTATCATAAGTTTTATCCGTGTGTCTTTTGGTAATGCGCGCAGGGCTTTTTGAATTGCCCTAAAAAACAGACCAGAGTCAGCGCCTTTTGCGGTAATATAGGGCAGGCTTGGTGTTGGTGGTGTCCAACATAATATTTTAAAATTTGTATGAAATTCTTCGTATTTTTTTGCAAGGGATAAGGATACCGCATCGATAGCGGCAATGTCAGCGTCGCAATTTGCGATCATTTTCATAGAATTTAAATGCCCACCTGAACATATTTTATTTTCAAAGAAAAAGCCCAGTTTCATGGTCACATTGCGGGCGGCGTTATAGCCTGATTGGGAAATGGGGGCATTAAAGGCGAAGGCAGAGTGTTCAAATTCACTAAGATCAGTGCGGGTATCATCTTTATGAATGATAAAGGCGCTTCTATAATATCCGGGTGGGCATTCTTTAATGCCGAAATCTGGTGTGCCGATAAGGGTGACATCTTCGTGTAATATTGTGCTGTAAGGTCTTCCGCATGTTTGACTAAGTACAAGATCTTTTCGTTTCCAAACTTCCATTTCACCGGCATCTTGTGAAAGGTGCGCAGGACAATCAATTCCTTCCGTCATAAGGTTATTTCTTATTAAAGCCCAATATGTATCATGAGCTTCGACAAGCTCGGGCCTTTGATACATGGGAAGGTTTGCAATCACGTATTCTTGTCACAGCAAGGGGACGGAACAACATGTTTTCGGCACGCACAAGAAGATGTTATGGGCATGTCTGTCTTGGATTTTGCCAGTTCCAATTTGGTTGATATTATTTTGAGCTCCTCTGTTTCACCGCGACGACCAAGACATTCAGCGAGACCATGTAAGGACCAAATATTATCATGATGCTGTAAACAACGGGGCAGTATGCCGTTCAAACCAAGGTCAGTGCGATAAACTTCTTCCGCTTCCTCGTTATATCCTTGTTCCATAAGTAAAGCACCAAGGGCATGTCGTGGTGGATGCATCCATGCCCATGGCTCGGTGTAAGCAAGGGTATCATTGCGGTAAATGCTTTCCCGTAAATGATCGTAGGCCTCTATGTAATTGCCTTTATGATATTCTACTTCGCCTTCTAGCATCTTTTCACCAACAGCGAGAATATCGGTGGCCCAATTGTTGAAAAATTTACGGTCGGTGGGGACTTTGACTTTTGCAGTATAAAATGCTTTTCTTTCAAGGTCTGCTTCGTCGAACTGACCTAGCGTTGCATAGGCGATGCCTTTTGCATAATGGTGCATTGGTGTGGAAACACAGTAAAGATCAGGGCAAGGGGGCATGGGAGTATCAATGATTTCCTGCCATTTTCCAAAACGTACCAATACATGCATGATCATGGAATAATAACCTTCCATGGTAGTGGCGAGTTGTGGACGTCCTTTAACGCCGAGCACTTCTTGGGTTAACGTATCACGTATGTCGTAG
>JABIPV010000274.1 GCA_018699075.1 Kordiimonadaceae bacterium
AGTGATAAAAAATAATGCCGGTTATGATTTAAAGCAGCTCTTCATCGGCACAGAAGGCACCCTTGGCATTATTACACGGGTGATTGTAAAACTTGAAAGTGCCCCTAACAATTTTCAGACGGCTCTCATAGGCCTTAATGATTTTTCCCAAGTAACCAAATTTTTATTACATATGAAGAAAAACACAGGTAGTCGCCTTAGTGCTTTTGAAGTCATGTGGGGAAATTATTATCATGACGTTACAACGGACGGGGGCCACCCCCCACCTATGAGGCGTGATTATCCCTATTATGTGATTGCAGAAACCAGTGGCACTCATCCAGCTTCAGATGAAGTAGTTTTTATGGCCGCACTAGAAAGCGCTTTGGAAAATGATATTATCAATGATGCCGTGATTGCAAAGTCTGATCAAGAAAGAAACAAAATTTGGACCGTTCGTGAAGATTTTGAACCAATCTTAAATAAAGAACCAATGTTCCTATATGATATCAGCTTACCTATCAAATATATGGAAACTTATACCGATAAAGTTCAAAAAGACTTTAAAAATGCTTGGCCAAACTCTGATTGTTATGCCATTGGACATATCGGTGACGGCAATCTTCATTTCTTTGTTTGCCCAAATCAAGGCGACGAGACATTACATCACCAATCCAACCAAATAGTCTATGACCCTCTGAAAGAAATTGGCGGGTCTGTGTCTGCTGAACACGGAATAGGACATGAGAAAAAAGAATGGCTTTCCCATAGCCGTTCAGATGTTGAGATAAACATGATGAAAATCTTGAAGAAAACTTTGGACCCAAATAATATTCTTAACCCCGGGGTTATCTTTTAATCTGGTATATTTTAGTATATAATTATGATTCTAAGGATTATAAGTAGAATTTTATTCTATATAACAAGGGCGATCGCACAATGGATGAGTTTGATAAAAAGATATTAAAATGCCTGCAGGAAGACGCAAGTATTTCCACGGCGGCTCTATCTGAAAAAGTAGGCCTATCCACAACACCCTGCTGGAGACGTGTACAAATACTCGAAGATAAAGGCTATATTGAAAAACGCGTCGCAATTGTCAATAAACAAAAAATAAACCTTAGCCTTACGGTTATCGTTAACATTAAAACCAGCCAACACTCCCAAGATTGGCTGGTTAAGTTTAAAAATTCAATTATTCATATTCCTGAAGTAATTGAGGTTCTTCGACTAAGTGGTGATACGGATTATTCCTTAAAAATACTCGTCCCCGATATGGCAGAATATGACCGTGTTTATCAGGAAATAATTTCAAAAATTGACAATTTATATGATGTAAGTTCTAGCTTCGTTATGGAAGAGATAAAGAGCACAACAAAACTTCCACTAAATTACGTATAATCAGCTTATAATTACATTCTTTAAAATTTAACAAGATTATTTTACCATATTAGTGTTAATAAAGAGAATATTTTTCTAAACTAATTTATAAAATGCCAAATAAAGAAAAAAACTTCTAGCAACCCTATGTTAGTTTCCAATCATAAAAACATGAATAATTAAATCAGGTATTTAAGGGAACAAAACATGCGTATTTCATTCACAGAACACCCAGCGTCCATTGGCGAAACTTATTTCGGTCACCTTTTTTCTGCACTTACTTTTTGCGGAAAATTATCAGTCGCTCTTTTTTGTTGTTTCTGTCACGCAATTCTTCCTTTTACATTTGAAAAAACAGGTAGCCGAATTCTTACAGGATTAATGGATGACATGGTTCATAACCGTGACAAAAGAGTTGCACCTGCAAATCAAGACACTGCTGAAACATCTGAAGCGATTTAATAGCATTTATTTATGCTTTAATGATTTTGGTCAGGGTTAATCCAACCAGCATTGCGGGGAAGAAATATATTATCCCTTCACTTCCGAGCAATAGTGAACTAATGGCAGGTCCGGGACAAAAACCCCCTATTCCCCAGCCAATTCCAAAAAATGCGGCACCGAGGATCAAATTTTTATCAAGGTCTTTTCGCGTAGGAATTTGAAACACCTGCGCGAAAACTGGATGCTTTCGTTTTAAAATCAACTTATAACCCGCAAAAACAATTAAAATAGCCCCAGCCATTACAAAAATGAGACTAGGGTCAAATGTTCCAAAAATATCCAAAAAATTAAGCACCTTCGCAGGATTGCTCATACCGGATAAGACAAGCCCCAAACCAAAGACAATTCCAGAAAGAAAGCCGACAATAGCTTTAACCATTATGCTGACCCTCCGATAATATGGCGGATAATGTAAACCGTAATAATGCCGAATGCCATAAAGGTTATCGTTGCCACAATAGAACGTAGCGAAAGGCGCGAAATCCCACAAACTCCATGTCCGCTGGTACAGCCACTGCCAATTCCTGTGCCAAACCCTACGCAAAGTCCCGCGAGGATCATGGTAACTTTATCATTTGAAACCGATTGAGATACAGCGCTACCCGTAACCATCTGATAAATAAAAGGAGAAACCACAATCCCTATTAAAAAAGCAACACGCCATAAGACACCGCCCATCCCATACCATGGCGGCAACAAACGCGACAAAATTCCACTTATTCCGGCAATTCGTCCGTGAAAAAACATCACCATTAAAGCTGAAAAGCCAATAAGTAGTCCGCCAATAAGCGACGCAACGGGCGTAAAATCTGTCATTTTATCTATTCATTTCTGTGTGAATTAACTTTTTTAATTATAAGAAGAATTTTGAACAATTGTACAGTACTATAGTTATTTAGTGATAGATTTAACGGACCTCTTATGAAAAAAAATAACAATATATTTGATGTAAATAAGCAAAATAGTGACAAAAAACAATTATTTATCGATGCGGCCATTTGTTCACTAGGTAATCATGGCTACAAAGGCACGACCGTTCGTCAAATCGCAAAATATGCAGGTGTCGCACCGGGGTTACTGACCCATTATTTCAAAGGAAAAGAAGTTCTCATCGCCGAAAGCTATAAATATCTTGCCAAACAATTCCTAGATGATTTTCAAACAAAAATCGGTGAACATGAAACCGACCCCGTAAAAACTCTACAATTATTTTTTCAAAATTTCTTTGAACCTGATAATATGGGGGCAGATTATTTAAGGGTATGGCTAGCCTTCTGGACTCTTACATTAACTGAACCACACCTCAGAAATACCCATAAAGAAATACATAACCAGTATATTAGTTCAATAGAAAACATGCTCTTAGATGCTTTCACAGCAAATAATATAGACATTACAGACAAGGATCCCAGATCCCTTGCCATAGGTATTCATGCATTACTTGATGGGTTATGGCTCGAATGTTGCCTCGACCCGGATGCTTTTTCACAATCTATAAATCTCGAAATTATTTATAACTTTGCTCAGAGCACCACGGGCCTTAATATAAAGCCAACTTAAAAATCTTCTGGGGGGGTAAGTGTTTTACGTGGCGGCGACCATGCAGGATCTTTGACCACCGTACATTTTGCCCAACGCTTAATCCACTTAAGTTCTTTCTGATAATATATCTCAGCCCATATTTCATCACCCACTTCGCCGTATGGCATATCAACAAAGCCAAGACCAACATTCGTTTTAGCTGATGGTGCCCAAGCTGCACTACTTACATGGCCAATATTTTTGCCATTTTCTTTATCAAAAAGATAGGCATTATGAGCAGGTTTATTTCCTTCAACATCAAGCTTTACAAAACGGTAACGTGAACCGTTCTCTTTTTCCTTCTTAAGCGCACGGCGACCATTAAAGGCAACACCCTTATCAAGTTTCACAAGCCAGCCAAGGCCGAGTTCATAAGGCGATTTAGCATGCCCTGCTCGTACGGTTTCGTTCGCCGGTGAAAAATCAACATGCGCCGCAATAAGACCGGCTTCAACGCGGGCTATTTCCAGCGCATCACCACCAATCGGTCTAATTGCATAATCTTTGCCGCCTTCGTAAATAGCATCCCAAAGTGGTTCCGCCTGATCATTCTTGGTCCATATCTCATACCCCAGATCACCAGTATAACCTGAACGTGAAATCATGATTTCACCACCCGGAAAATCAAAGAAACGAACATCAAACATCTTCATGGTCTCAACGTCTTTAAAGCCCATATTTTTGAGGATTTTACAGGTAACAGGGCCTTGGAAAGATATTGCCGCAATCTCGTCAGTAACTTCAGAATAACTAATATCAAATCCTACAGCGTTACGCCTTAAGATTTCCATTTGCCGTTCTTGTGCGCATAAAAGATACTCATCTTCAGCAATACGGAACACTGTACCGTCATCGATAACCATACCTTCATCGTCACACCAAACGGTGTAAGCAACGCGACCCACGCGTATTTTTGTCATATCACGTGGCAGCAACCGGTTCATAAATTCAAGCGCATCAGGGCCTTTAATCCGGTATTTTGACATCGGTGTAATATCAAAGATGCTTGCCGAGTTACGAATAGCAAAATACTCAATAGTGGTATCTTCGAGAACAGTTGCCGTGGTATATTCTTGCCAGCGATGCCATTCATTTACATAATCATGTTCTTTAATTTTATTATAGAACGGAGAATATTTTACAGCGCTACGCCAATGATTTGGATCTTTTTCAGAAAGCATTATGCATCTCCTTTAAGTATTGCTTGCGCCGCGTTTCTACCCGCGGCACCCATTACGCCACCACCAGGGTGTGCGCCTGCGCCACAAATATACATTCCATCAAGCGGAAGCGCATAGCGGGAAGCTTCAGGAACAGGGCGTAACATCAGCATTTGATCAAGGGTAAGTTCCCCATGATGCCAATTGCCACCCACGAGACCAAATCGGTCTTCAAGGTCTTTTGGAGTAATAATCTCTGCATGTTCAATATGGTCACGAATATTCGGTGCAAACTCAGCAATACGGTTAATACACACTTCTAGGAAGTCCGCTTTTGCCTGATCCGTCCAGCCACCTTTTAATTCATAAGGCGCATATTGTACAGTTGCCGAGAGAACATGGCCATTTTCCGCAAGGCTGCTATCAACCACAGACGGAATGGATATCTCCATCATTGGTGATGTCGAAACTTCTCCGTATTTTACATGATTAAATGCGCGCTCTACTTGGTTTTGCGTCGGCGCAATCACAAGCCTATTTTTAAGATCTTGTTTTGAAAGCCCCGTAAATTCAGGAAGCTCTTTAAGAGCAATATGAAGTTTTGCTGCCGCACCACGCATACGAATATCGCCAATACGCTTTACGAAATCAGCTTCAAAATGTCGTGGTCCGACCATATCATAAACTGTAGTTTTCATATTGGCGTTGGATGCAACGATCCCGGCACTTAACTGTTCTCCATCTTCTAGCGTTACGCCAATAACCGCACAATTATCGACATTGATTGATTTTACGCGGGCACCTACACGTACTTCTGCACCATTCGCAATTGCCGCTTTTGACATTGCTTCTGTGACGGCACCCATGCCCCCTTCCGGAATATCAACCGCACCATTATTCCCGGATGCGATGCGATAGAGAAAGTTCAGGAAATTACCCGGCGAATATGGACCCGTATGTGTTCCCAGCACGGCATCAAATGAAAGCGCGCCTTTCAGATGCTCATTATCAAATTCATCATCGAGCACGTCACGAATATTCATTCCAACCATGCGTAGGAATTCTGACATTTTCTCCGCCCCAAGGCCAAAGCGCATTTTCCAACCCAGCTTCATCGCGGCGACTTTATCGTCCCAATCAAGGTTGAAAATATCCATCGGTGGAAGGTCAATCAAAAATCCGAGCGTTCCTGCATATTCGTGCATTAGGTCCATGAATTTTTTATAATTTGCAGCATCACTTTCACTTATACCCCCGCCCTTAACGCTATTTTTAGTCAGATGCATATGATCACCGTCCGCATGTAGCGCAATGGTTGAAATATTACTTGCAGACAACTTTAGGCCATGTGAAGTCAAGTTCAAGTCTTTTGAAACTATCGTATTTAATTGATTTAGAAAATGCGCACAAGATGACACCTTTTTACCGTAACTAAGTTCACTGGTAACTGCAGCGCCCCCAACTTGTTTCTGCGCTTCAAGTACAACTACTTTTTTTCCTGCTTTGGCAAGATATGCCGCGCACACAAGCCCATTGTGACCACCGCCAACGATGATTACATCGTATGATTTGTTTGAAGTGTTAGTCATCGCCTTCGTCCTCCGGTACAGTGGTACTTAAATTCATATCCATTAAAATTTCACGGGCAGAGTTTGCGCCCGGCGCACCCATTACACCACCGCCAGGGTGGGTGGTTGAGCCACTTAAATAAAGGCCATTAACAGGACCACGGTACTGTGCACATCCATGGAAAGGACGGTTAAACATCAACTGATTAAGGGATAACTCACCTTGGAAAATGTTACCTTCTGTTAGCCCAATCTCATTATCAATCACTTGACCGGATCTTATTTCGACATGTTCAATAAGGTCTTTGAAGTTCGGGCTATATTTAGCAATACTATTAATCACATTGTCACCAAACTGCTTGAGAAGATCATCATTCCAATCTTTCCCTTCTACTTTTGCAGGACAGTACTGAACAAAACATGTCATATAATGTTTGCCAGGAGGCGCCATCGTTGGATCAGTAAGTGTCGGAATAAGAAGATCAAGATACGGATTTGTTGACCACTTGCCGTCTTTCCATTCATCATATCCACGCTCATAAGTTTCCATATTATCAACAATATGGAAATCACCTTTAATCAGTTCGCTTCCCTTTGGAAGTGCTGTAAATTCCGGCACGCCATTAAGAGCAATATTTAGCTTACCTGATGAGCCACGGCTTTTATAACGTTCAGCCGCTTTTACCACTTTCTCACCAGCATCTTTCGGATCCATCAGGCCAAGGAAAGTTTTCTTGGCATCAAGGTTCGATACGACACGATCAGAAAAAATTTCTTCCCCATTTTCAAGACGCACACCAGTGACTTTCCCACGTTTGACTATAATTTGATCAACACCCGCGTTGGTTCTTATCTCACCGCCATATTCTTGGAATGCACCCGCAAGGGCTCCGGATACAGCGCCCATACCACCACGCGGGAAACCCCACGCGCCAACTGCACCATCGACATCACCCATATAGTGATGAAGAAGTACATAAGCAGTTCCCGGAGAACGTGGACCAAGGTTCGTACCCACGACCGCCGAACCCGCTTTATGGGCTTTAATCAGATCTGATTCGAAAAACTCATCAAGGAAATCACCCACACTTACTGTGAAGAATTTCATAAAGTCATAAAGATCCTTCTGACCCAGATCAAAAAACTTTTTACCAAGGAACTTCAGCTCATCAAGATCACGGAATTTGAAACTTGTAGGATCTGGTGGCGTACGCAAGAGCATAGGACGAATAAAGCGACACCATTTTGCCATTTGATGATAATATCGATCATAGGCGTCAACATCGACGGGACTATGGCGTCTTATCTCACGACGCATTACTTCATGATCACTGTAGCTACCTAGATAGTCACCGCTATCGGTGAGTGTAAAACCGCCGTTGTAGGTGACAACTTGTAGCCCGTGCTTAGCCAGATTAAGGTGACGATAAATTTCCGGCCTAAACAAACTGGCAAGGTAAGAACAGTTCGAATATTTCCAATCTTCGTGAAGATTACGGCTGACGGTCGCACCGCCTATATAGTCATTTTTTTCGACCACTAAAACATCAAGTCCGGCTTTAGCCAAAAATGCCGCATTGGTAAGACCATTGTGGCCAGCCCCAATGACGATTACATCATATTTTTTCATAGTTTCTTTTCCTTAACAGGAAAGATTCACAAGAATCAATCCATAATTATTTTGCGAATATGCCAATAATTGAACTATTTGTCCAGCTTAAAATGAATGAATGGTTATTCAGTAATTCAAACTAACCTTATATATTGACTTGATTAATTTCTTCATTTATATTCAATTTTTATTACATTGGAATAAGATATGACGGCAATACCGAAACTTCAACCCACCCGAAGAGCTGCAAAAGTTGTGCGCCGCCGCCAACTCATAGATGCAGCTATAGAATCCATTGCTAAACGAGGCCTTGGCGACACCACGCTTTCACATGTATCCAACACAGCAGGCTTAAGCCAAGGTATCGTCAATCTTCACTTTACCAACAAAGAAAACCTGCTTAATGAAACGCTGAAACATCTTAGAGGTGAATATGAACGTAACTGGCGCGCCGCACTCGAAAAAGCACCCGAGGGTCCAGCCGGCAAACTAGCCGCCCTTCTAAAATCTGATTATCAAGCAAATGTTTCCAATAAAAAGAAGCTTGCCGTATGGTTCGCTTTTTGGGGCGAAGCAAAATCACGGCCAACTTATAAAAAAATCAGCCAAGAAAGAATGACGGATTATACGGAAATTCTAGAAGAATTATTAACTCAGTTGATTAAAGAGGGCGGATATTCAGACATCAATATCACCAGCATGACAGAAGGCATTACGGCCATGGCAGATGGATTGTGGCTGAATATTCTTATTTCTGCGTGTGGATTTAACAGAAGTGATGCTGAAAAAGTGATGTTACAATATTTGAGACAGGCATTTCCCAAACACAAAGACACCTTTTATTAAACAGTCTCGTTTTATTAAATATTCCCACTTTTACTAAACATTCATAGGCAAATTTATTGCATTATGGGAATAAGACTTTATGTTGTACAAATGTACAATATCACTATGTGGGAAATTTAACATGAACACCGACAAATCAATTTCTGGCCTTATTAAGAATTATAAATACGGATATTCATTAGAACAGGCTTTTTACAAAAGTCAGGAAATATATGATCGTGAAATTGAAAATATCTTTTTAAAAAACTGGATACTCGCGGGCCACACGTCGCAAATCCCAAATCCGGGTGATTATTTTTTATTCGAATTTGACAAAGAAAGCATCATCATCACACGTACGAAAAAGGATGAAGTAAAAGCGCTCATTAATGTTTGCCGTCATCGGGGGTCACATGTTTGCTTGAATAAAGAAGGAAACACCACCGCGTTTACTTGCCCCTACCACGCGTGGAGCTACGATCTTGAAGGGACTTTAATCGCCGCGCGCATCATGAGTAATGATTTTGAAAAATCTGAAAACGGCCTTCATCAAGCGCATGTTGAGCTGGTTGGAGGTCAGATCTATATTAGTCTAGCCGAAGAACCATTATCTTTAAAAGGAATGCAGGAAGATCTCGCGGATGTGTTCGATCAATATGGTTTTGATCATATGAAATTGGTGGAACAACGAACTTATCCCATAGAAGCCAATTGGAAACTTGCTGTAGAAAATTATCAGGAATGCTATCACTGTGCTCCTTCACATCTAGATTATGCCAAAATTCATGCACTTGCCTTGGCGCCCAAAAAATTTCAGCCAATGAAGGATAAATTCTTAAAAGAAAATACCAGCAATATTAGAACGAAAGCTTCACCATACTATTTTGATTTAGCCAAAGAGGGGGACGAAGGATATCAATATGACAGAAACCCGCTCTTAAAAGGCATTAAGTCCGGCAGCCGCGACGGTAAACCTGTTGCACCATTACTAGGTAAAGTAAATGAATATGGCAACGGAGCGTCGGAATTTTCCGTCGGACCCACAACATACTACCTTATATATGATGATCATATGGTGGGTTTTCGTTTCCTCCCCACATCGTTGAATACCTGTATTGCTGATGTATTTTGGTTTGTGCGAGGCGATGCGATCAAAGGTAAAGATTACGACCTTGAGGAACTGCTTTGGCTATGGCATGTGACTATATTGGATGATGAGAAAATTATCATCGATAATAAAAAAGGAGTGGATTCCCATTTTTACGCGCCGGGGAAATTGTCTGAAATGGAAATGATGGAACAGCATTTCTTAAATTGGTACTTAAAGGCACTGAGTTAGATATCTGATATCACTTTCGACAGGTCAGGATAAAGTTCTTTAAAAAGTTGCAGATCCCGTTCTTCATTTTGGTTTTCCGGATCACTTACCATTAATTTCAAAGCGTTTAAGGTACTTAACACTAATTCTGCTTCAGGTTTACGATCAAAATCTCCTGAAAATACTTTTCTCAGCCATTTGCTTAATCGGGTTACCCTTGGCCAACCAAAAGTTGCAGCTTCCGTTTCAAGCTCGTATGCCATTTTTATGACATTCTCACGATCATTGTTATGGATTGATTTTTCAAGATTAGAAACACGTTGAATAAGATTAGCGGTAAATTCTATTGCTGCCTTTTCAACCGCTTCTTCGGCCCGAGTTATCATATCATTTTGATCTTTATTCATATTTTATCTCGTACTCATTTATATTGTCGTTTACTTATCCGTTTGCAGCCTACGATCATTTTCACCGTCCCATTCCATAATGCTCATTTTTCGGCGGCGACGGTTTGGACCTATATACTCGTCAACATCAATGAATTCTCTTTGATTATTGATGGCATTGGACAACTTTTGTAATACCTGAGCAGGTGAGAACGGCTTGCTAATAATCTCAGTAACGCCAGCATCTCTCGCCATTACGATCGTATCAATATCAGTTACACCTGTATTTAATATGATCGGCAACGTTTGCTCGTTTTCTGGGCTTGCGCCTTCTCTCACCATTTTAATGAAATCAAGTCCTGCCCTATCTTCCATCATAAAATCAACAAAAATACAGTCGAGTTCAGTATTCCCTAAATGTTTTTCAGCCGACGATAAAGTGTCACAGACAATAATACTGCCAATTTCAAACGCTTCTAAGATGGAAAATAATGTTTTTGCTATAAATACATTACTATCCACAATGAGAACTTTTAATTTTGTAAGTTCGGTTGAAGTAAGTTCCAATTGTTGTCCCTATATTCTTCTATTTTATGAGTTCATATTATTTTACTGACAAAGTATAAATAGAAGGTTACAAAAATAACAACAAAATAATTTCGGTAATTGTCATGCAACATTTTCAAGATACCCCTTATTGGCACCAAAATGTCAAAAATGCCCGCTTAAAAAAAGCCCCCATACCCACAAATACTGATTTTGTCATCATCGGTGCCGGATTTACGGGTCTGGCAACAGCTATTCATTTATTACGTGCAGGAAAATCCGTTGTCCTTTTTGATGCCATGAAAATTGGTGATGGAGCCAGTGGTAAAAATGGCGGTATGATAGGCCCTAGCCTACATAAGTTAGGTTTAGATGGCCTTACCAATATGTATGGTGTCGATAAAGCATTGGCCATTTTACAAGAAGGTATGAATGCCATTTCATATTTTAAAGAATTCATTGCTACTGAAAAAATAGACTGCGATTTAAAAATGACCGGCCGTTTTCGCGGCATTACTAATTTAAAAGACATGGACAGCGTTATCAAAGACTGTGAAAACTTAATGGTCCTCGACGGGTTTAAGTTTAATGTGGTTGATAAAAAAGATATTCATGATGAAATCGGATCAGACCTTTATCAAGGGGGAATTGTTTACGCACAAGATGGTGGCCTTCATCCTTATAAATTACTGGTAAGCCTCGCCAATAAAGTTTCAGAACTAGGTGGTCAGATATTTGAAGAAACAATGGTCGGTGACATTGTTAAATCACCTTCAGGATTTAATGTAAAAACTAACTTAAACAATATAACAGCCGGCAAAGTGATCGTTGCCAGTAATGGCTATACCAAAAGGTTTTCTTCTAAGTCCCTTTCTTATTTTTATAAACGATTACTCCCTATTACGTCGGCAATGATCGCCACCGAAGAACTCCCCAAAGAAACCATCGACCGCCTATTTCCAAAAAGACGTATGCACGGCGGCAATCATCGACTGGTACAATATTATCGTGCCAGTCCGGATAATAAACGAATATTGTTTGGGGCAAGGGGCACAGACCCTTGGGATCGCTCTTTGCAAAATGGCACTGAACTTAAACGTCATCTGACAAAAATATTCCCGGAAGTGAACGACATAAAAATCGAACACTCCTGGTCAGGTAAAGTGGCCTATACATTTGATCATACGCCGCACTTGGGCATTCAGGACGGGCTATATTACGCCATAGGCTATTGCGGGTCAGGTGTCACACGCTCAATTTACCTAGCACGGCAACTCTCCCGCCGAATTTTGGGCGAGCCAAATCATCAAACGGCCTTTGATGATCTTGGTTTTCAAAGTAAACCCCTTTACACAGGAACGCCTTGGTTTATGCCGGCAGTATTAAAATGGCACAGCTTTCTAGATCGTATGGACGGAAATTAGATTTAACCAATTGATCATTTAAACATCCTCAGTGTATACTTTTTAAAAACCAATTGATCAGGGGACTTTTAATGAAAAATACTTTTCTATCCGTGCTAGCCTTAACGGCCACAATGACGTCATTTGCCAATGCTGACGACAAGAAATTCACAGCGCTCGACGTTTTTAATCTGGAATATGCCACCGATCCCCAGCCTTCCATTGATGGTTCGGAAATCATTTATGTGCGCCGCTCAAATGACATCATGACCGATCGTACCCGCTCCAATATTTGGAGCGTCAAGGCCGACGGATCAGAAAACCGCCCGTTATTATCAGGGCGTGATAATTATACTTCCCCCCGGTGGTCACCTGATGGCACAAAGATCGCTTATACTTCTGCTGTTGAAGGAAGCAACCAGATATATTTGCGCTGGCACGATAGTGGCCAAACCGCTCTTCTAAGCAATCTAACCATGTCACCAAGCGGCCTAACATGGTCACCAGACGGCAAATGGCTTGCTTTCACAAGTCGCGTCGCGGTTAAAAATCCAACCCTTGCCAGAGCCGTAAAAAAACCAAAAGGTGCCAAATGGGCCGAAGCGCCACATATTATCGATGCCACCCGTTATCAACGTGATGGACAAGGCATCTTATCGCCGGGATATACACAAGTTTTCATCATTCCGTCCGATGGCGGCACCCCGCGTCAAATCACGTCAGGGAATTTTGATCATGGCGGCGCACTATCATGGTCACCTGACAGCAGCAAAATTCTATTTTCCTCTAACCGTCATATTGGCTGGGAACTGGAAACATCAGAAAGTGATATTTTTAGCATCTCTATTACAGATGGCTCCTTAGAGCAAATCACCCGCGAACCCGGTTCAGAAAGAAACCCTAAATATTCACCGGACGGTGATATGATCGCCTTTACTAAACAGGCCAATACCCCCGTTATGTTTCGCAATACTTACCTTGCTGTGATGAATAGTGATGGCAGCGATGAAAAAATCCTTACCCCTGATTTAGATCGTCCTGCGTCAAGTATTAAATGGGCCAGTAACAGCAAGTCGCTTTATTTCCAATTTGATGATCATGCCGTACGCAAAGTGGCCAATGTTGATCTGGATGGCGACATTGAGGTTCTCGCCGAAGGCTTAAGTGGAACATCACTTGGCCGTCCTTACTTAAGTGGTGGTTATAATGTCTCCAAAAATGGACTTATTACCTTCACCTACGGTACCGCAGATCGTCCAGCTAATATTGCCATTATGAGCGGCGGCAAAAGACAAGTACTGACCGCCCTTAACGAAGATTTCTTAAGTCATAAGGACCTTGGTCAAGTTCATGAGATTATTTATAATTCTTCCCATGACGGTCAGGAAATTGAAGGCTGGTATATGACACCCCCGAATTTTGACCCCAATAAAAAATACCCATTGGTGCTTGAAATTCACGGCGGGCCGAGCCTTGCTTACGGTCCTGGTTTCTCAGCCGAGTTTCAACGTTTCGCCGCCGAGGGATATGTCGTATTTTATGATAATCATCGCGGCAGTTCTGGCTACGGTGAAAAATTCTCCATGCTACTGCATAATAAATATTCAAGCGTCGACGATTTTGCTGATCATAATTCAGGCGTTGATGCCATGTTGGGTCTTGGCTTTATTGATGAAAACAACTTGTTCATCACGGGTGGTTCTGCGGGCGGGATTGCCGCCGCATATGCCATTGGTCTTACGGATCGTTTTAACGCCGCAGGCGTGATTAAACCGATTGTCAACTGGCTCAGTAAAGCGCTTTATGCCGATAGCTCCACAGGTCAACTGCATAATCAATTTCCCGGTTTCCCGTGGGATCACGTTGACCATTTCTGGAAACGCTCCCCCATGTCACTGGTCGGCAACGTCAAAACCCCGACTTTGTTGATGACAGGTGAACAAGACCGAAGAACACCAATCGCCGAAATTGAACAATATTATCAAGCCCTAAAACTACTCAAAGTAGACACCATAATGGTCCGCGTTAAAGGATCACCACATGGAATAGCCGGACGTCCTTCAAGATTGAATGCTAAAGTAGATAATATAATGGCGTGGTTTGAACGGTATAAGAAATAGATATTAATATGCGGACAGTATACTTAATTATAAAAGTAAACTGTCCCCTTTATTATATATGATCATAAAGCTGTGTTAACTGACTGCCGCCTTCAAAAAAGAGTTCTCGGATTTTGTTGAAGGGTACATTTTTCACGGGGCTTAAGGGGAGCGGCAGATCGTTCGCGTTTACTGTGCCCAATAAATAATCTGCCATCACTCGTCCGAAAGCAGTGCCGGGGGCGATGCCTCGACCGCTATAGCCGCTAATATTATAAAGGCCGCTTCCCAGATCATTGAGGTTTAAGATATGGTTTTTGGTGCAGGCAATTCGTCCTGCCCATTTATATTTCCACCTTACGGGACCCACTTCGGGAAAAGTATCACGGATCATTTTATCGGCCCATGATACGAAAAGGGGCGCATCGGGTTTAAAAATATTTCCTATCGTGCCGATGATCAACCGCCCTTTGGCATCGGTACGGTAAGACCGCATAATCATACGTGTATCCCACGTACCATTTTTACCGGGCAGGAAGTTTTTAAGTTGATCTTCTTTAAGCGGGTCCGTCGCCATTTGAGAGTAATAAAGGGGCGTAAAGGTCGCTTTAAGTTCCGGCATAACCTGTTCCAAATAAGCATTGGTCGCTAGCAATACTTTATCCGCAATCACCAATCCTTCAGGTGTTTTAACGTGCCATTTTCCCGATTTGTGAGTGATATTTATCGCCGGCGTTTTGGTGAATATTTTTGCACCTGCCTTTTCAGCGGCCAGAGTTATGCCGTGACAATATTCAAGCGGTTGAAGGGTTCCCGCCCGCATATCATGGATGGCGCCAAGATAGTTTTCAGCGCGGGTTAATTTATAAGTATCCTCACGGTCCAGCACCATCACACTGCCGCCACGGGCATTGATTTGTAAGGCGC
>JABIPV010000054.1 GCA_018699075.1 Kordiimonadaceae bacterium
AAGATTGTTGATTATGCAGGTTTTAATCTCGATGGATCATTAACGGGTAAAACTTTAAATACCAGTCCACAATTTGAAGCATCCTTTAATACAGCGGCACCTTCGCTTGTAGCATTGCAGAGAGCATACCGATTTACAACGCCATATGATATTAAACAGGCGGGTGCAATTGCCATCACAGCGGACATTAAAGGTGACTTCGAAAAAATTGATGTTGATCTCAAATCCACATTAGGGGAAAGCAAAGCAGATGTTAAAGGTGAAATTCGAAGTGCTACCCTGAAACAACTTCCTGAAATAGGCAGTATGGATTTAAATGTTGTCGTAGCAAACCCTAGCTTTATAAATCTGATTGATCAATTTGATCTGCCGTTTGAAAATATTTTAGCTTCTGATGACAAACCGTTTAGCCTTAATGCGTCCCTTAAATCAAATCAGGAACTGCTTGATATTGACGGCATCTTAGGCGTAGCTGGCGGCGAAGTATCTTTAAAAGGTCGTGCCAGCCAAATAAATACAGATGCACCTTCCTTTGATATGGCTGTGGTCCTTACTGGTGGTGAAGTTCGTGAATTTATTCGCGGATTGGGGGTTGATTTTGAACCCGCAAAAAATAATCTCGGACCGCTTAATGTTAAAATGTCGGTGTTAGGAACCACTAATGAATTAGCTTTGAATGATATTTCAGGAAATATAGGCCCAACGAAGTTAAGCGGAACAGGTTCCATAAAAGGTATGTCGCGCGAAGAAACTTCAGATGTAAAACCAAACCTGGATTTTAACCTTGTGCTTGATAGCATCCCTGTACATGATTTCATGGAAGCAGAAGGGGATGTAAACGCCAAGGAAGAATGGGGGGACTGGAATAAAGAGCCAATGGAACTTGCGCTTTTAAATGAATTTGATGGCAAAGCGGTTATTTCTGCAAATAACATAATTTATAATAAGTATAATTTTAATAATCCGCGTTTTGAAGCAGTTCTTAAAGATGGTGTGATTAATATCAATAACTTTACAGGTAAATTATTTGGTGGTGATGTCGCCGTGGCCGGTTCTTTTAGCAGTTTTGGTGAACTTGATATGGACATGTCCTTGAAGAATGCTGCAATTATGGAAGCAACCACATCGGTTGCGGGAATAAACCCTATCACCGGTTATTTTGATATGACTAAGAAATTTACAGGAAAAGGCACCAGTCAAGATGCGTTAATTTCTTCGCTAAGTGGGACCGGGCAGATAACAGCAACACCCGGTATCATCAAAGGAATTAATATTCCTGAACTTAGTGAAAGATTAAAAGGGCTTAATAATCAAAATGGTCTACTTGGATTACTCTCGAGCACTCTTTCCGGTGGTCAAACACAATATCAAGGCGGCGCAAGTAGCATAACGACCAAAGACGGGTTTATTCAATTAAGTCCTCTTGACGTTCAAATGCAAGGCGCGCAAAGTGCGGTTAATTTAGGTATAAGTCTTGCGAATTGGAAAATGAATTTGGACGGTGATATGTCCTTAATTGATCATCCAGACGCACCGTCAATTGGCATAAGTGCCCTTGGGGATTTGCATGAACCGGATATTAAATACAACACCAAACAATTAGAAGGATTTATTACCGCGAAGATCGCTTCTAACCTTTTGCAGAATATGGTTGATGGTAATGGTGGTCTAGGAACGTTATTTGGTGGTGCACCTGCAACACCTGACGGGACAGCTTCTGCGCCACAAACGGCCCCATTAAATCCGCTTGAAAGAATTTTTATCCCACCAGCTGCAGAACAACCGACAGCACCAGAAGAACCTGCTGCGGAAGAGGCTCCTGCTGCTGAGCAGCAACAGGAAACAGTAGAAGAATTGGGTGCGAAATTACTGAACCGACTATTTAAAACACCACCTCGGTAGGATTGTTGATTAAACTATTGATCTATTTTCTTTAAAATATAAACACGGATGGCACTGCTGAGATTGGTTTTTCGGCTGCCATCAATTTCCGTGATAATCATCTTCATGCTTTTTCCATCGGCTTTGGCGATGGATTTGAGTTTATCCCAGAAAATATTCTCTAAAGTGACACTGGTTTGATGACCGGCAATGACAACAGAATGTTTTTTTAGTGTTTCTTCATCACCGCCCATAATAAATTACACCTATAACATTTTGAAAAAGTCGTTGCCTTTATCATCGACAATAATAAAGGCAGGGAAATCTTTGACTTCTATTTTCCACACAGCTTCCATACCGAAATCTTCGAAATCTAGCACTTCTACTTTAGTGATGTTATTCTTGGCAAGAATAGCGGCAGGTCCGCCAATAGATCCTAAATAAAACCCACCATGCTTAGCACAGGCGTCTGTAACTTGTTTGCTGCGGTTTCCTTTGGCGAGCATGATCATGCTGCCGCCTGCTTCTTGGAATGTATCCACGTAACTGTCCATACGTCCTGCAGTGGTTGGTCCAAAGGAGCCAGACGCATAACCGTTCGGTGTTTTGGCAGGACCAGCATAATAAACTATATGGTTTTTTAAATAATCGGGAAGCGGCTCACCTTTTTTAAGTTTTTTCAAAATTGCAGCATGGGCAAGATCACGCGCCACAACAATTGTCCCACTTAATGAAAGACGTGTTTTTACCGGCTATTGACTTAAATCTTTACACACTTCGCTCATAGGACGATTAAGATCAATTTTTACAACATCATTGCTTAAATTATCTTCTGAAACATCAGGCATAAAGCGAGCAGGATCGCGTTCTAGTTGTTCAAGGAAAATACCGTCTTTGGTAATTTTTGCTTTTGCTTGTCTGTCTGCAGAACAAGAAACGCCAAATCCGATTGGCACGGATGCTCCGTGGCGCGGCAAACGTACGACGCGAACGTCATGACAGAAATATTTACCACCAAACTGGGCGCCAATGCCGAAGTTTCTAGTCATTTCTAAAACTTTATCTTCCATTTCAGGACATCTGATTGCTTGGCCATAATCACCACCAACTGTTGGTAAATTATCCAAATAATGAGTACTGGCCATTTTAACAGTTTTTAAATTTTGTTCCGCACTTAAGCCACCTACCACAATGGCAAGATGATATGGTGGGCAGGCAGATGTTCCAAGAAGTTTTAATTTCTCGTCAAGGAATTCTGTTAATTTATCTTCGCGTAAAATGGCGGGGGTTTCTTGAAAAAGAAATGTCTTATTTGCACTACCGCCTCCTTTAGAAACGAAGAGGAAATGATATTCATCACCTTCTGTGGCATAAACATCAACTTGGGCGGGGCCATTGGTTTTTGTGTTTTTTTCTTCAAACAGGCCCTGAGGAGCGAGCTGTGAATATCGTAAATTAGTTTTGGTATATGTGTCGATCATACCTTGGTTTAAGGCTTCTGCATCATCGCCGTCGGTCCAGACAAATTGACCTTTTTTCCCCATGATGATGCCAGTACCCGTATCCTGGCAACCGGGGAGTATCATTCCGGAGGCTATATTGGCATTTTTTAAAAGCTCTGTTGCCACAAACCGATCATTATCAGATGCTTCATCATCTTTTAATATTTTAGCCAATTTTTCTAAATGTGTAGTTCTTAGCAAATGGGCAATGTCTTTCATGGCTTCTGCAGTAAGCATTCTTAAGCCTTCTGGCTCAACTTTTAAAATGGTTTTACCATCAACTTCTAGGGTCGAAACATAATCTGATGTCAGTTTACGGTACTGGGTGTCGCTCTTACTTTGAGCGTACATGTCAGTATATTCAGGATCTGTCATGAAAATTTATCCATATAAGGGGGGTTATTTAAGTCTTTTTGCGAAACGCATCCAAGGCAACAATATTATCTTTTTCTTCTTCGGCTGTAGCTTCGGTAGCATCCTCTATTTCTTCAATATTTATTGGAATTTCAGAGGGTTCTGCATGATCTACAATATCAAGATTAGCATCAACTTCTGAATTAAAGTGAAGGCCGAAATCAACGCTGGGGTCAAAAAAACCTAGGAGCGCATCAAAAGGAATATAAAGATGTTCTTTGTTACGGTTAAAACTTAAAGAAATTTCAAAATGAGTTTCAT
>JABIPV010000053.1 GCA_018699075.1 Kordiimonadaceae bacterium
ATCGCCAGCCAGATGGAAGAAGCAAGAATGGAACGCACCACAGCAGATATGGTTTCTGATGATGGTAAAATTTCATTACGCGCGACGGGTACTGTGCAAATTTTTGACGGTTTTCTTACCCTTTATCAAGAAGGCAGAGATGACGCAAAAGAAGATGATGAAAAACGCCTACCTAAGCTAACTACTGGTGAGAGCGTAAATAAAGAAAAAATCGAAGCCAACCAACATTTCACTGAGCCACCACCGCGGTTTTCAGAAGCCAGCCTTGTGAAACGCATGGAAGAGCTTGGCATTGGCCGTCCTTCTACCTACGCATCAATCCTTACAGTATTACGGGATCGAAACTATGTTGTTATGGATAAAAATCGATTTATTCCGGAAGGAAAAGGTCGGGTTGTTACCTCATTCCTTGAGAGCTATTTCAATAAATACGTACAGTATGACTTCACCGCTGATCTGGAAGCAGAACTTGATAAAGTTTCTGAAGGTAAAATCGCATGGAAAGAAGTTTTAGCCAATTTCTGGCTTGATTTTAGTGCCGCTGTTGGTGAAACAAAAGACCTGCGTGTATCTGAAGTGCTTGACGTTATTACAGATGCTCTTGCGCCGTTCATTTTCCAAGAACGCGAAGATGGTTCTGATCCACGAAAATGCCCAAAATGTAAAGAAGGCGGATTAAGTGTTAAAACAGGTAAATTTGGCGCTTTCATTGGCTGTGAAAATTATCCAACTTGTAATTTCACCAAGCAAATTCAAAATGGTGATGACACAGAATCAGCTGATGATGGTCCAAAAACTCTTGGTATTGACCCTGCTACAGGCATGGAAGTAACAATAAGATCTGGACGTTTTGGGCCTTACATTCAACTAGGTGAACCCGTTGAAAAAGAAAAACCGAAACGTTCGTCAATTCCGAAAGGCATGTCACCCGAATCTGTTGATTTTGAGCGGGCATTAAAACTTCTGGCCTTGCCGCGTGATGTGGGAATGCATCCGGAAGATGGTAAAGTCATTAAAGCCGCTATCGGTCGTTTTGGGCCATATGTGTCCCATAGTGGCGCCTTCGCAAGCCTTAAAGACCCAGAAGACGTATTTAACATTGGTATTAATCATGCAGTTACTTTACTTGCTGAAGCGGCGTTAAAACGCGGTAAAGCGGCTGAGCCGATTAAAGACCTTGGTGAACACCCTGATGGTGGCGGAAATATCCTCGTAATGGAAGGTCGTTATGGCCCGTATGTAAAATATCAGCGTATAAATGCGACCATTCCAAAAGATAAAGATCCAAAAGAAATTACAGTTGAAGAGGCCATCGAGCTAATCAAAGCACGCGCGGCAAAAGGCAAGAAGCCAAAAAAAGCGGCCGCAAAAAAGAAGCCTAAAGCAAAAGCAAAGGCAAAGACCAAAACTAAACCAAAGGCCAAGGCCAAACCTAAGGCCAAATAAGGAAAATAATGGCAGATTTTAAAGCCCCTTTTCCGAATGCTGAACAAATTTTGGAATTCATTCGGGAAAATCCGGGCCGTAATTCAAAAAGAGAAATTACGCGCGCTTTTCAAGTAAAAGGCGAAGACAAAATTAAGTTAAAAAAGCTACTTAGGAAAATGACCCTCGGTGGACAACTTGAAAAATCACATAAATCCACTTTGAATGTAAAAGGTGATCTGCCGCCGGTACTTGTAGTTGAAATAAGTGGCATCGATGCTCACGGTGATTTAACCGCCCGCCCCGCAGAGTGGCATCATAAAGAAGATCCGCCGCAGATTTTGATGTTTGCCCATGACAAACGTAATAAACTTGGCCTAGGCGAGCGAGCATTAGTCAGGATTACTGCCAACAAGCATAAAGGTGAAAGCGGCTATATTGCTAAAGTCATTAGGAAGCTTGAAAGCCAATCATCACAAATAATGGGTATCTTCAGATCAGATGATGAAAACATAGCCTTTGTGAACCCGACGGATAAAAAAGACAGAAGCAATTATATCATTGCCAAAAGTGATTGGAATGGCGCCATAGATGGTACGCTGGTCCTTATTCAAATTAAACCAGTGCATCAAAGATCGCGCCATGTTAAAGCGAAACCTGCTAAAATTTTAAAATGTTTTGGCTCTGTAAGTGATCCAAAATCAATTAGCCTGATCGCTATTATAACACAAGGGATAGCGACTGAATTCCCTGATGAAGTTATGAAAGAGGCCGAAAAATCACAACTGCCTAAATTAGGCACCAGAACTGATTTTCGTAATATACCATTGATCACCGTTGACCCCTCAGACGCCCGTGATCATGATGACGCCATTTGGGCAGAAATGGATTCTGATCCGAAAAATGAAGGTGGCTGCCATATCATTGTCGCCATTGCTGACGTGGCCAAATATGTAAAACCGAGTTCAGAATTAGATAAAGAAGCCCGTAAAAGAGGAAATTCAACATACTTCCCTGACCGTGTTGTCCCAATGCTGCCAGAAGCATTATCAAATGGCCTGTGTTCGCTTCATGAAGGCGAAGATCGTGATACAATGGCCGTACATATTTGGTTTGACAAACGGGGCAAGAAAATAAACCACAAGTTTGAACGTGGCCTTATGAATAGTCACGCAAGTTTATCATATGAAGAATTTCAAAATGCCCGCGAAGGCGGCGTATCTAAACGTGCTGCACCTTTACTTGATACGGTAATAAACCCATTATTTGAAGCATACGAGGTTTTGCAAAAAGGGCGCAATTTCCGAGAGCCACTCGAATTGTTTGTTCCTGAGAAGAAAATTAATTTCGACGACAAAGGTAATTTAACGTCGATTACCACAAAAACCAGCATTCCGGCCCATAAGCTTGTCGAGGAGTTTATGATCCAAGCCAATGTAGCTGCAGCAGAAGAGCTGGAGAAAAGAAATATTCCTTGCATGTACCGTATCCATGAACAACCGAGTGCGGACAAAATGGAAACTTTACGACTTTTCATGCAGAGTTTGGATTACAAGTTTGCAAAAGGTCAGGTTATAAAACCTAAAACATTCAACCAACTGATTAAAAGTGTGAAAGACACACCTCTTGAGAATGTAGTTGGCACTATAGTTCTACGTACTCAAATGCAGGCAAAATACAGCCCAGATAATATCGGACACTTTGGCTTATCACTCACCAAATACGGTCATTTCACTTCACCGATCCGGCGATATGCAGATGTTTTGGTTCACCGTGCTTTAATAACAGCACTTAAACTTGATGATGATGGTTTGAGTAAAAATGATTTAGAATTTCTACATGAAACCGCCGAGCACATTAGCAATACAGAACGTAATTCGATGATTGCAGAACGTAATTCTACGGAACGCTATATTGCTCATTTTATGAGCACACAAATCGGCGAAACATTCGCCGGCAAAATTAATGGTGTCGCGCGTGCTGGGTTATTCATTAGTTTGATAGAAACCGGCGGAGAAGGCTTTACGCCTGTTTCATCACTGATCGGTGACTATTTCCATCATGATAAAGAACATCAACTTATTGAAGGACAACATACCGGTATTCAATATCAGTTAGGTGATTCTGTTGAAGTTCGATTAAAGGAAGCCAACCCAATCTCAGGCAATATGATTTTTGAGCTAATAGACGATAACTTAACCAAGCATCAAAGCCGTCAAAGGCCACGAAAAAGGGGCGGTCAACCTCGAAAACGAAAAAGAAAATAAATATTGAAAAAATCACGGACTTTTACTTGACTTAAACCATAATCCCTGTATTTTCCGCTCACGCAATTTATGAAATTTAAGAACGGAGGCTAGTAATGGCCAAACCATCAAGTGTAAAAATTAAACTCGTTAGTACTGCTGACACAGGTTTTTATTATGTAACTAAGAAAAATCCACGTAACATTACCGAAAAAATGGTAATGCGTAAGTATGATCCTGTTGTGCGCAAACACGTAGATTTTAAAGAAGCTAAAATTAAATAATTTTACTTCCTAAAAGACACTTAATTTTATTGAAAAACGGCTGCTTTTATTAAAGCGGCCTTTTTTATGATTTGTTGAGGTTAAGGAAAGCTAATATTACAAACTTTATTACGACCTGTTTCTTTAGCTTTATAAAGACCTTTATCCGCCGCAGCCAGCAACTTTTCTTTAGTATTACATTCTTCGCTAACTATTGAAGCACCAATACTTACGGTGATGTTGATCGGTTCAGCAGAACCAGAAATTTCAAATGGTTTATCACAAATGGTTCGTCTCAAGCGCTCCGCGATAAAAAGAGCGAACTCTGCATCAGTTTCTGGCATTATAACAGTAAATTCTTCCCCGCCGTAACGTGCTACTAAATCTATACTACGCATGTTGCTTGAAATTCGTTTCGAAAATTCTTCCAAGACTTCATCACCAGAAGCATGCCCATATGTATCATTTACTATTTTAAAGAAATCTATATCCAGCATTAACAGTGAGACATTTGTTGGTTTTTCATTTTCCGAAGAAAATATATTATCCAAATGAGTGCTCAAGAAATGTCGATTGTATAGATTTGTAACCGAATCTGTTACAGCCATTTCCATATTTTTTTGCATTTTTCCACGCAAATAATCGGCAAAACGTTTATGTCTAATTTGTGATTTTACTCTTGCGACAAGTTCATTGCCATCAATAGGTCTGTTGACATAATCAGTAACACCAATTTCCATTGCTTGAATAAGACGATCATTGTCTCCATCATCAATTAAAACCAGTATCGGCGTATGCCTTGTAATTTCACTTGAGCGTATCATTGAACATAACCGTAATCCGTCAGCCTGCCTCAAACTTAGACTAATAATAAATAAATCATATTGATCCAAATTTGATGTTGTAATTTCGCCTGATTCTGCATCATCCAGATCAATTTGGGCTGCTGTATCTTCTAAATAACCACTTATACGATTTGCAACCCTCTCATAATCTTCGATAACAAGTACTTTAGCATCATCCAGTTTAATAGATGCACTTCCATCTAACGCAGCATCACCTGCAAAGGCTTTACCGGTTGAATCACGCACTCTAAGTTCATCCATTAGAACCTTCAAACGCACTAATGATTTTACACGGGCAAATAATGGAAGATCTTGGATTGGTTTGGTTAGAAAATCATCCGCACCCGCCTCAAGCCCTGTAATACGGTCTTTCGGCTGATCTAATGCGGTGACCATAATGATTGGAATGTGAGAAATAGTGGGGTTTTCTTTAACACGGCGGCAAACCTCGAAGCCATCCATGCCAGGCATCATAACATCTAATAAAATAATATCGGGATGTTCGGCTTCGATGATCTTAAGCGCATCAACACCATTCATCGCAGTAAGCACATCAAAATATTCACTTCGAAGCTTTGCTTCTAGTAATTTCACATTATGCAATACATCATCAACAACTAAGACTCTCGCCGTCATTTTATGATTTTATCCTACGAATTTACGAACTGTTTCGATAAAATGGCTCACTGAGATAGGTTTCGCAATATAGGCTTCACAACCACCTTCGCGAATTTTTTCTTCATCGCCTTTCATCGCGAATGCCGTTACAGCAATTACAGGAATAGATTTCAGATCATCATCTTCTTTAATCCATTTTGTAACTTCAAGGCCAGAAACTTCAGGAAGTTGAATATCCATTAAAATAAGATCTGGCTTTTCATTTCTTGCAAGTTCTAGAGCCTTCATTCCCTCTTGTGTTTGAACTGTCTCATAACCATGTGCGTCTAACAGGTCACAAAACAATTTCATGTTTAAGTCATTATCTTCGACTACAAGTATTTTTTTAGGCATAAAATTCTCTTATTTTCTAATTATATTTATGTTGAGCACATTTCATAGTTTATACTATAGATACAATTAACAACAGTATATTAAAAAGCTGTCAATTGAACTAAATGTATATAATGAAAAACTTAACATGTAATTAAGAAACATTTTTATGGATCAAAATAAAGCAGAAATTCTGGCAATAAACGGGCTATCATTCGTTGTAGAGAATGAAAAATGCTTGGCAGAATATTTAAATCTAAGTGGCACCTCTTTAGAACATTTAAAAAGCTGTATAACTAACCCCAACTCTATGAACACAACATTAGGTAGCATTATCGATTTTTTATTACAAAATGAAGCTTATTTAATCGAATTTTCAGAATCTCAAAATATTGGCCCAAATGAAATAGTAAAGGCAAGGCGCTTTTTTCCTGGTGCCATTGAATATATGTAATGGTGAGTGCTTTTTGTAGAGACTGCCTGAATGACATTGAAGAATACCAGTCAAACACGTCTTGTCCTAAATGCGCTAGTCCCCGAATAATTTCTCATTCAGAACTTGATCAATTAAGTATTGCTCATATTGATTGTGATGCATTTTATGCCAGTGTCGAAAAACGAGATAATCCGGAATTAAATTCAAAACCCTTAATCATTGGCGGCGGCAAACGCGGTGTTGTCTCCACCTGTTGCTACATCGCGAGGACATATGGCGTTAGGTCTGCTATGCCCATGTATCAGGCAATTAAATTATGCCCAAACGCAACTGTAATCCCGCCAAGTATGAATAAATATTCAGAAGCGAGTAAACTAATCAGGGTTTATTTTGATCACCTTACTCCCGCTGTGGAACCAATTTCAATTGATGAAGCTTTTCTTGATTTAACCGGGACAGAAAAACTGCATGGCATGCCGCCAGCAAAAATTCTTGCGCAAACAGCAAAAAAAATTTCTGTTGAAATAGGAATTACTGTTTCAGTAGGCCTTAGTTATAATAAATTTCTCGCTAAATTAGCTTCAGACCTCGATAAACCCAACGGCTTTTCCATCATCGGCAAACAAGAAGCAAAAACTTTTCTCACCAAACAACCTATCAGTAAAATTTGGGGAGTAGGCAAAGTATTAAACAAAAAAATGACGCGCGCGGGGATCACACAAATAGGTCAATTGCAACAAATGGCCTTAAAAAAATTGGTGCAGGATTATGGCATTATGGGAGAAAGGCTATATTATTTTTCTCGTGGCGAAGATAGCAGAAACATTATCCCACAACAAAAAACCAAAAGTGTTTCAAATGAAACAACTTTTAACGAAGATATCAAAGACTATAATACTTTAAAAAAGCACCTTTGGGCTTTATGTGAAAAACTATCAGCTAGGCTTAAAGAAAAGCACCTTTCTGCAAAAACCATCAGCTTAAAATTAAAAACTTCAAATTTTAGAACCATTAGCCGGAGCCTTACTTTAAATGACCCCACCCAAATGGCGGACACCCTTTATGAGCAAGGAAAATTCCTCCTAAAACCCGAATGTAAGGGACTGGAATATCGCTTAATTGGTATTGGTGTTTCAAAATTCTTTGATGATCAATTTTCTGATCTTCCAGACCTTTTAGACACCGGCAAAGAAAAGAAAATTAAAACGGAACGGGCGATGGATAAAATTCGCGGTAAATTTGGCAAAGATATAATTAACAAAGGTCGAAAATTTACCTGACAGATTGCCTGCTACATGTAATAGTATTGAAAAAATAAATCACGATGCGGGAAA
>JABIPV010000092.1 GCA_018699075.1 Kordiimonadaceae bacterium
ACCCGGTACGAGGCCACCACCAGTTACTCTATCGAATTCGCTAATTTTAGAAAGCATTCTTGGTAAGGGCTCATCTTCTCCTTGTAGGGCGCTGAGTTCAATAATATTGCCTTTGGCACTCGATGATTTGCCAAGGCCCGTTGGTGTGTTTTCAGACGCTTCTTCGGTCAGAGTATTCCACTCATGGCAGCCTTCGCATTGGCCCATCCATTTATTAAATGTAGAACCGCATGAATTACATACATATATACGCTTTGCTTTTGCCATCAGCCTTTTAATATTTCCATCTTAATTGGACCTTCAGCCTTACCGTTAATGAACTGATCTATATAATCGCTTCCGCTATGATCAATTTCATCTTTAGGGCCTGTCCAGATCATGTTTCCGTGGTAAATCATTGCGACATTATCCGCAATTTTACGCACACTTGACATATCGTGAGTGATCGTTAGGGCGGTTGCACCCACATCTTTAACGCATTCAACGATTAATTCGTTAATCACGTCTGACATAATCGGGTCGAGGCCTGTGGTCGGTTCATCAAAGAAGATTATTTCAGGATTGGTGGCAATGGCACGTGCGAGGCCGACACGTTTTTGCATTCCTCCGGAAAGTTCGGCGGGGCTAAGTTTGGCCACATCGGGACTTAAGCCCACACGGCGTAATTTTTCTATCGCGATTTCTTTCGCTTCATCGCGGCTATGAAGCCGCTGAGCAAGAAGCCCAAAGGCGACATTTTCCCAAACGGGTAAGCTGTCAAATAATGCAGCACCCTGAAACAACATACCAAATTTGCTGAGAATTTCTTTGCGTTCACTTTGTGCAATTCCCACCATTTCGGTGCCATCAATTTTAATGCTGCCACTGTTTGGTGTCAGTAGACCTAAGATACATTTAAGGGTAACGGATTTACCTGAACCAGATCCGCCAATGATGACCATGCTTTCGCCTGTCATCACGTCAAGATTAACATCATCAAGCACGACTTTATCGCCAAAACTTTTACGAAGGCCCTTAAGGCTTATTTTTGGAACAGCATTATTCATGATGAAAAGAACATCTCCGTCACGACATAGTTGGAAACTAGGATCATGATACAGGCAGAAACAACCGCATTTGTCGTGGCGATGCCCACGCCCTGTGCGCCGCCGCGGGTATTAAAACCATGGTAACATCCCATCAATGATATAAAGAAACCGAAAACGCACGCTTTGGTCAAGCTGGCTATTACATCAATTGCTTCCAAGAAATCTATTGTTGATTTCATATAATTTCCGCTGTTAAAGCCCAGCTTTGATGTGGCGAGTAAATACCCACCCATCACGCCAATAGTGTCGGCAACAATCACGAGCATTAAAGGCATCATGATAATGGTCGCAAGAATTCGCGGTGCAATAAGGTATTTAAATGGATCAGTAGAAAGCGTCGTTAGAGCATCAATCTGTTCCGTCACCCGCATGGTGCCAAGTTCAGCGGCCATTGAGGCGCTAACCCGTCCCGCGACGATTAAACCGCAAAGGGTTGGTCCAAGTTCACGAACCATGCCGATCACAACAATGGTAGGTAGCGTACTTTCCGCATTAAATCTTGCGCTTCCTTCATATATATTTACAGCTAAGGCCGCGCCAGTGAACAACGTAGTTAAGCCGACAACCGGTAATGAATAATAACCGATATTCATCATTTGTTTTAACAGTTCACGTGGATAATAAGGCGGGGTGAGCATATGGGTAAATGCGTTAACCGCAAAAAGACCAATGCGGCCTGCGGCTCTTAAAAAAGAAATAACAACCCGTCCAATGACGGCCAAAAAATTCATTAAGCTTTCGCCTCTAATTTATAATTTTTGTGCAACCGATGACCGATGCCCGTTAACAATTGATAATGCCCTAAAGTAGAGACTTCGGACGCCATTTCAAGTGTTATGTTTGATCCGATTAATTCTATTTCATCTTTAAGGCTAATTTTGTCAAAAATACGATCTGTAATATCAATAGCAATCATGTCCATGGACACTTTTCCTATCACGGAAACTATTTCACCATTGAGAAAAACTTTTCCATTTATTTCATTTAGTTTCAAGTATCCATCTGCATAACCAACATTAATATGGGCAATTCGTGATGGTTTTTGTGCTGTCCATATTCCATTATACCCAACGGACATTCCGGTTTTGAGTTCACGGATTTGCAGGATCTTTCCTTTTATTTCAAAAGTGTTCTTGATCCCGCCTGGTAAGGGAAGTGTACGCGGATTACCGCCATAAAGCATAATCCCGGGACGGAGCATATCAAAATGATACTCTTCTCCCAGAAAAATACCCGCAGAATTACAAAGGCTTGCAGGAATATTGGGTAAAGTATTCGAGATTTTTTGCAATTTTTGCAATTGGTGCTTATTTGCTGGATTTTCAGGTTCGTCGGATGATGAAAGATGACTTAATATAAGTGAAACGTTTAAATCATTGCGGGTATTTAAAAACTGTTCTGTTTCATGTTCTGAAAATCCCAAGCGATTTATGCCTGTGTCAAAATGAATTGCGCACGGTTCAAGTTGTTCTTGCCAAAGGGCCACTTGTGCGAGGTCGTTTAAAATAGGGCGAATGTCATGCTCAACAAATAAATCGATATGATCTTCGAATAATCCATTGAAAACATAAATCACAGCGTCTTTTAAAAGTGTACGAAGTTCAATCGCTTCAATAATGTTAGCGACAAAAAAAGTAGTGCAATTGGTATTATGATAAAGGGCAGGTGCCACATTATCCATACCAAGGCCATAAGCATTTGCCTTTACCACAGCCGCGCAGTTGGCATTTTTTGATTGCCCAGCAAGAGTTTCGTAATTTTCTATAATTCGATTTAGATCAACATTAAGTGATGCAGACGCATTAGCAAAAATATCAGCCGCCGTCATTATTCAAATTGTTCCGGTAAGTAATCATCACCCATAGGAAGGTCACTAAATTTGGTGATCTCTGCTTGGAAACGCAGGGGAATGATACCAATGGGGCCGTGACGTTGCTTACCAATGATAAATTCCGCCATGCCGAGAAGTTTTTCGCCTTCTTCTTGCCACTGCATATGTTCAGGTGTACCCATATCCGGTTCTTGCTGACTATGATAATATTCAGCACGGTACACGAAGGTCACCATATCGGCATCTTGCTCAATTGTACCAGATTCACGAAGGTCCGAAAGAAGAGGGCGTTTATTATCGCGACTTTCAATGCTCCTGCTGAGCTGAGAAAGCGCAATTACAGGAATTTCCAATTCTTTAGCAAGGCCTTTAAGTCCACGGGTAATTTCCGATACTTCTTGTACTCTGTTTTCGGGACCTCTTCCTTTTAGTCCTGTACCACGAAGAAGCTGCAAATAATCAACGACCACAAGGCCAAGACCATGTTGTCTTTGCATGCGCCTTGCGCGTGTGCGTAGCGCACCAATCGAAAGCCCCGCAGTGTCATCGATGAACAGTGGAAGATCTTGAAGTTCCACGGCGACGCGCGAAAGCTTGTTAAATTCGTCCTGATCAATGTTACCTTGACGCATATGTTGTGATGAAAGCCCGGCTTGTTCGGCAAGAATACGACTGGCCAGTTGATCGGCGGACATTTCAAGTGAAAAGAAAGCGACAACGGCTCCTTGGTTATCTTTGTGTTCAATGCCAAGGTCTTTATCATGTTTATATGCTTTGGCACAGTTAAAGGCGATGTTAGTGGCAAGGGCTGTTTTACCCATGGCTGGACGTCCCGCAACAATCATCAAATCTGATTTATGAAGGCCACCTATTTTTTTATTGATGCTATCAAAACCAGTGGTCACACCCGCCAATTTACCTTGACGTTGAAGGGCTTTGCCAATCACATTCACGGCTTTAGTTGTAGAGTCTTTAAAGTTCTGAAAACCGCCTTCGGTTACGCCACTTTCCGCCATACTGTAGAGCTGTTTTTCCGCTTCTTCAATTTGTTCTTTTGAGGTGTCCTCTACTTCAAATGCATAAGCTTTATTGACGATGTCCGTCCCCAGTTCAATCAGGTTACGGCGCACGGCAAGATCATAAATTAAAAGTCCATAATCAAGGGCATTGATGATGGTAATCGCTGATGCCGCAAGTTTTGCCAGATAAGTCGCGCCGCCAACGTCTTCGAGCAGTTCTTCTTTTTGAAAATATGGTTTTAAAGTAACGGGCGTTACCAACTGGCCTTTTTCGATCATTATGCTGGCCGCAGCATAGATTTTATTGTGGGCAGCATTTGCAAAATGATCGGGAAGTAAGAAATCTTGAACCTTTTCAAGCGCTTCATTATTAATCAGAATAGCCCCAAGTAAAGCCTGTTCCGCCTCGAGATTATGGGGAACTTCTTTAAATGCAATACTTTCTTCAGAACCAAGCTCAGCGGGATCTCCGCCAAATTCTTCTGGTTCATTATCCTGTATCGGTATTTCTGAATAATCTGACATATTTTGCTCTACGTAATGAATTAAGTAGTATATTGCCAAGGGACGTGTTTTTGCAACTTTAAAACATAAAAAAAGGCGAACCCGAAGGCTCGCCTTTTATGCAAACAAGTTTAGAAAACTTATTCTGATTTTTCTTCTTCAGTTTCGCCAGCTGCTTCTTCTTCAGCAGGAGCCTCATCTTCAGTTTCTTCAGTAGCTTCGTCATCAACACTAACGGCTGCTTCTGCATCTTCTTCGTTTTCAAAGAAATCTTCAACTGCAAATTCTTCGTCAGATGCTTCCGCATCAACGTCGCCGCCTGCGGCTTGAATTTCAGCTTCTTCAGAGGAGCGTGCAATATTTGTAACTACTGTGATTTCGACTTCAGGGTGAAGACGAACAGCAATGTCATAAAGACCTAGTGTTTTAAGAGAGCGGTTAAGAATGACTTGGTTTCTGCCAACTTTATAACCGGCTTCTGTAAGTGCAACACTAATGTCGCGTGATGAAACAGAACCGAAAAGTTGACCACTTTCGCCTGCTTGGCGAATAAGAACAACTGAAACGTCAGTCATTTTTGCAGCAACAGCTTCAGCATCTGTTTTAGCTTGTATGTTATTTGCTTCGATTTCGTGTTTTTGAGCTTCAAAAACAGCCATGTTAGCTTTCGTTGCACGAAGAGCTTTTTTCTGTGGAAGCAAGAAATTACGGGCATAACCGTTTTTCACTGTTACAGTATCGCCAATTTGGCCAAGTTTTGCAACGCGTTCAAGCAGAATGATATCCATTGGTCAGTCTCCTTTATGGGTTTACGTAAGAGATTAAAGCGAGGTTACGAGCGCGTTTGATCGCACGGGCAAGTTCGCGTTGTCTCTTCGCTGAAACAGCAGTGATACGGCTAGGTACAATTTTTCCACGCTCTGATACATAACGAGAAAGTGTGCGCACATCTTTATAATCGATTTTTTGTGCGTGGCTTCCTGAAAATGGGCATGTTTTACGGCGACGGAAAAATGGGCGGCGTGTGTTGTCGCCACCTGATGAACGTTCGTTACTCATTAGCTTGCATCCTTCTTGAATTTGTCATCGCGCTTGAATTTATCATCACGTGGCGGACGGTTGTCGCGGTCTTTTGAACGAAGAACGACGCTATCGCCTTCTTCAAATTCTTCAACGCGAATTGTCATGTAACGAACAACATCTTCGTGAAGACGTGCGTTACGCTCAAGTTCAGCAATAGCAGCATGAGGGGCATCAAGGTTCAAATGAACATAATGACCTTTTTTGTATTTTTTAATTTTGTAAGCAAGAGTACGAAGACCCCAAGACTCAGTCTTGGCAACGTTACCACCATTATCAGTAATGATTTTGGTGAAAAGTTCTGTTATCGCATCAACCTGTTGAGGTTGGATATCCTGCCTAGCGATATATGTGTATTCATATAAAGACATTTAGCAATTTCCTAATTTGTTTTTAACGTCGGGGCAGCAGCGAATATCAAAAGGCCACATTACAAAATTAACCGACAATTCCCATAAAGTTCATGAGAAGCGCGCAATATACATGAAAAGTTAAGGAACGCAAGGTCTATATAGATTATTTTTGACTTAATTTAACAATAATAACATTAAGTTTTCTTGACACTATTGCCGCATTGGATAACACTTACAGCAGTCGTTTAAAAAAATGAGGAAGAATATAATATGACGAGAGCATTTGTATTCCCAGGCCAGGGCAGTCAAGCCGTTGGAATGGGTAAGGAATTGAGTTTGAGTTCGCCTGCCGCTAAACAAGTTTTCGAAGAAGTAAATGATGCCCTTAGTCAAGATTTGTCCACTCTTATGTTTGAAGGCCCTATTGAAGAGTTAACCCTTACATATAACGCTCAGCCCGCACTTATGGCAGCGAGTATCGCCGTTGTTCGTGTGCTTGATGCGGAATTTGATATTAAAATTGCTGATGTGGCTTCGTATGTGGCGGGACATTCACTCGGCGAATATTCAGCACTCGCCGCTGCCGGAACGCTCAGCCTGACGGATACGGCGAAGCTTTTAAAAATTCGTGGTGAAGCCATGCAACGTGCCGTTCCCGTTGGCGTGGGGGCTATGGCTGCGATCATGGGGGCAGAATTTAGTGTTGTAGAAGAAATTGCCGCTGAGGCAAGCGGGGACCAAATATGTACCGCTGCAAATGATAATGCCGATGGGCAGGTCGTAATTTCTGGTCACAAGGAAGCGGTGGAGAGGGCGATGGAAATATCCAAAGAGCGTGGAATAAAACGCGCGATATTGCTTCCCGTTAGTGCACCGTTCCATTGTCCGTTAATGCAACCTGCCGCAAATGAAATGGCAGAAGCGTTAAGCGGTGCTAAATTTAACGTACCTTCAGTGCCAGTTGTTACAAATGTCGGTGCAGGACCAGAAAATGATCCTGATATGCTTCGAAAATTACTGGTTGATCAAATTACGGGTAAGGTGCGTTGGCGCGAGTCCGTTTTAAAAATGGGCGAGCTTGGTGTAGATGAACTTGTGGAAGCTGGCACGGGAAAAGTATTAAGTGGTCTTGTGCGCCGCATTAATCGTGATATTAAAGGATCAAGTTTGCAAACAATTGCAGACATCGAAGCTTTTGCGATCAGCTTAAAATAAAAAAAATGGAGTTATACTTAATATGTTTGATTTAACAGGAAAATGTGCGCTTCTTACCGGTGCTTCGGGAGGACTTGGTAGCGCAATAGCCAAAGCGCTTCATGGCGCAGGGGCAAAAGTAGCCCTTTCCGGAACGCGGGAAGAGCCGCTCAATAAATTAGCGGCTGAACTGGGTGAGGGTGCTTATGCAGTGCCCGCAAATTTATCGGATCCAGAATCTGTTGCAGCACTTCCAAAAGCGGCGATTGAAGCAATGGGAGCAATTGACATTCTAGTTAATAATGCCGGTATTACCCGTGACAACATTTCCATGCGTCTTAAAGATGCCGATTGGGATGATGTTATGCAGGTTAATTTAAAGGCAGCCTTTAACCTTACCCAAGGGGTTATGCGCGGCATGATGAAAAGTCGCACTGGACGCATTATCAACATCACATCAATCGTTGGTGTGACCGGGAATCCCGGTCAAGTGAACTATGCGGCTTCAAAAGCAGGCATGATCGGCATGTCAAAAAGCTTTGCCCATGAACTTGCTTCAAGAAATATAACGGTTAATTGTATCGCACCGGGTTTCATTGAAAGCCCGATGACAGATGAGCTTTCCGATGATCAGAAAAATGCGCTTTTAGTCAATGTTCCTGCGGGGCGCCTCGGTAAAGCAGAAGAGATTGCAGCAGGTGTTTTATACCTCAGCAGTGACCAAGCAGACTATATCACCGGACAAACTTTACACATAAATGGTGGTATGGCGATGATTTAGGGCTTGGCAATACCTATTTAATTGTGTTAGGAAGCCCCAAACTCTATTAAGAGTGTAAGAAAGATTATTTAACTTTGGCTTTAATGAAGCCCTAAATTTAAGGATTATGAAATGAGCAATACAGCTGAACGCGTAAAAAACATCGTTGTTGAACATCTTGGTGTTGAAGAAGATAAAGTAACAGACACATCTAGCTTCATTGACGATCTTGGTGCTGATAGCCTTGATACGGTTGAGCTAGTAATGGCATTTGAAGAAGAGTTTGGTTGTGAAATCCCAGATGATGCAGCTGAAAAAATTCTTACAGTTCAAGATGCGATTAGCTTCATTGATACAAATAGCTAATTTAGAGATTTTCTCTAAATGAATTTAAGACCGCGAATCATACTATCTATGACTTATGGATAAAAATGATGCTCGCGGTCTTGTTATATGTAATGAATTTGAGTAGCATCAAACCGTAAATTCAATAATATAAGGGTTTAACATATGAGACGTGTTGTAATAACGGGGCTAGGACTTGTAACTCCACTCGCTTCTGGTCTTGAAGAAAGCTGGAAAAGAATAATTGCCGGCGAATCAGGAGCTGGTCCGATCACTCGTTTTGATACGGAAGGTTTTTCTGCAAAAGTTGCCTGCGAAGTTCCTCTCGGTGACGGCAGTAACGGTACTTTCAATGCAGATGACTGGATGGAACCAAAAAATCGCAAACGCGTTGATGATTTTATCTTATATGGTATGGCTGCTGTTGATATGGCGATGGAAGATAGTGGTTATGTTGCTGAAACCATTGAACAAAAATGGCGTTCTGGTGCATTGATTGGTGCTGGAATTGGGGGGCTCCCTGCCATTAGTGATGAAGCCGTAAACCTTCATGAACGTGGCCCACGTCGGGTCAGCCCTCATTTTATTCCACGCTGCATAATTAATTTGGTTGCGGGTAATGCCTCAATTCGTCACGGACTTATGGGACCTAACCACGCGGTGGTGACGGCTTGTGCGTCTGGTACACATGCCATTGGTGATGCGGCAAGGCTTATTGCCCTTGATGATGCGGATGTGATGGTTGCAGGTGGTGCTGAAGCGACTATTTGTAAGCTTGGTGTCGCTGGATTTAATCAGGCACGCGCCTTAAGTACGCATTTCAATGATACACCTGAACGCGCCTCACGACCTTATGATAAAGACCGTGATGGTTTTGTTATGGGTGAAGGTGCGGGCATGATGATCCTCGAAGAATATGAACATGCCAAAGCACGTGGCGCAAGAATTTATGGTGAAGTAGTGGGGTATGGCCTGTCCGGCGATGCTCATCACGTTACTGCACCAGCACCGGATGGAAGTGGTGGTTACAGGGCCATGGCAGCGGCAATGAAACGTTCTGGTTTAACACCACACGACATTGGCTATATCAATGCACACGGTACGTCTACGCCACTTGGTGATGAAATTGAATTTAATGCAGTTAAACGCATGTTTGGTGATGCTGCAGCAACAGTTGCTATGTCATCAACCAAATCTGCCATTGGGCACCTTCTGGGTGCCGCAGGTGCTGTTGAAGCTGTGTTTAGTACACTTGCAATGGTGCGCGGGGAACTTCCGCCGACATTGAACCTAGATAATCCGTCAGATGGAATTAATGGCATCAACCTTGTTGCCCATGAAGCACAACAGAAAACAGGCATTAAAGCCGTTCTTTCAAATAGCTTCGGTTTTGGTGGAACGAACGCATCGATCATTATCAAGGCGGTTTAGACATTTAAATGCATGGCATAAGGAAATATATACTTTTACTTATCATTGGCAGCGCTGCATTTGCAGCGCTGTTTGCATATCTGGGCTACCGCGCATTTCACGAAGCAAATGAAATCACGGCGCAAAGTACTTTTCTAGTGCCCAGCGGGCAGGGATTAATACGCACAGCTAGATTGTTAAATGAGGCTGAATTAATATCTGATCCTGATATTTTTAAAGTTGGCGTGATGCTTAAAGGCGCTGAGCGAAGTTTAAAAGCGGGTGAGTTTTTAATTCCCCCCAATTCGTCGATGAATGACATTATGAATGTTTTAGTAAAAGGCGAGGTCATTCAACACAAAATTACCATTGTTGAAGGGTGGACCAGTTGGCAGATCGCAGATTATTTAAATGGCATTGAAAACCTAACCGACGAAATATTAGAACTTCCAATTGAAGGAAGTATTTTACCGGAAAGTTATCTTTATACCCACGGCACCAGCCGATTTGACCTTTTGATGCGCATGCAGGAACAACAACTGGAAGTGCTCGATAAGTTATGGGATAAAAGGGCAGATAACTTACCCTTTGATACTGTGGAAGAGGCGATAATATTGGCGTCTATAGTTGAAAGAGAAACAGGAATACCCGAAGAAAGACCACATATTGCAGGTGCATTCGTAAACCGATTGCGAAATAGTATCCGTCTTCAATCTGACCCCACAATTATATATGGTATTGACCGTAAAGGGTTTTTGGATCGTGGCCTTAGACGCAGTGAAATAAACGATAAAGATAATCCTTATAACACTTATCAAATTGATAAATTTCCACCAACCGCCATCGCCCACCCGGGGCGGGCAGCCATTGAAGCCGTTCTTAATCCAATAGAAACAGACGACATTTACTTTGTCGCTGATGGAACAGGCGGACATGTTTTTGCAAAAACACTGAACGAACATTTGAGAAATGTAGCTAAATGGCGCAAAATTGAGAACGAACGACGCTAGTCTATGTAATTTTTAACATGCCGGAAGTTTCTACTTTGGACATCGGCACTGCACATTCCATAACAATAGTTGCAGCCATTCCTGGGTCTATTACATCTTTTGCGTCGTCCATTAGATGTTGAATGGCTAAACCAACTATAATTGGAAACTCAACAGGAAGCTTGGTATATTTTATGATTATATTTACCAGTTGAGAATGAAATTCGTTAATATATTCTGTTGGTAATTTTCTAAGCTGATGTTTTTCTTCAAGCCTAGGTATACCAAACTCTTCTCCACCGACAGTTCCAGCAACATGCTGTACAATTTCATTAATATCGGGGAGTTTTTGAGTACCTAATTGTTGCGCCTTGCCGCCTACGAGTCCCCAAACAGACATTTCGTCAGAAAGTAATGGCCTATTAATCAATTCGCCCATGAAGTATGTTTTGCCATCTGAGCCACTAATCCGACTTATCTTTCCTGCCTTACCTTCACTTGCTGTTTG
>JABIPV010000093.1 GCA_018699075.1 Kordiimonadaceae bacterium
ATAACTGCGACGGTTGGGCGAAACAGCGTCATACTCCTTAAGAAAAAGTCAGGAAAAATTGGTGCTTTTTTAAACAGTTGCCGCCACCGTGGATCGCTTATTTGCTTGGATAAAAAAGGACACGCGAACCAGCTCGTTTGCCCTTATCATCAATGGACATATGATGAAGAAGGCGCGTTAATTCATGCGGGTGAAATGCCGTCAGGTTTTGACCCAGAAAATCATTCTTTAAAATCCGTAAACATGCAAAATATGTCGGGCATGATTTATGTGTGTATTAGCAAAAACCCACCTGATTTCGAAGAGTTTCGCATGCAAGTTGAGCCTTATATTACCCCACATCAACCATTCCGCTGCAAAGTTGCTTACGAAGAAAGTATCATTGAAGAAGCCAATTGGAAGTTGGTGGTAGAAAATAACCGTGAATGTTATCACTGTGCGGGCTCGCACCCTGAGCTAACTTTTTCACTTACTTCGTTTGCTATGCCCGATGATCCGCGTGCCGACGGTTTTTTCACAGAACTTATGCCGCGAATGGCGAAGAAGTGGGAAAAGTTAGAACTTCCTCATAAGCCAGTGCCGGGAGGTGATAAGTTTCGCTGTATTAGGTTACCCTTCATCAATGATGCACTTTCAATGACGGTGGATGGTAGTCTCGCTAGTCGCAAATTGTTGGGTGATCTTAAAGAAGCTGACTTAGGATCAGCACGCATGTTTCATGTGCCGGGCAATTGGAACCATTTTGGCTCGGATTATATCTTACACGCAATCGTCACACCGATCAGTCCCGATAAAACCTTACTCACGACAAAGTGGCTCGTCCACGAAGACGCGGTTGAAGGGTGGGATTATGACGTAGCGCATCTCGCTCGCGTGTGGCAAGCGACCAACGAACAGGATAGCACCCTTGCTGCTAATAACCATCTTGGTAATCGATCAGTTGGCTATGAACCCGGTCCGTACGCCTCATCAGAATTTATGCTGACGGATTTTACCAATTGGTATAGTGCAATGTTGGAGAAGTATATTGAAGAGGAGGGCGAGAAATGAAAATTGGTACACGCGCTCCTTTACCAGAATTTGAAAACAACACTGTAGGCAACTGGAAATCGGGCGGATTGATCGAATGCACTAACGTTAATGCCGAAAATGAAGAGGTTAATAGCTATAGCTTTAAAGCACCAGACGGCACAGGGTTTGATTTTAAACCCGGTCAACATGTCAGCATACTTTTGCCATTAACGAGCGGCGAAGAATACCGTACATTCACGATCTGCTCATCACCTACGCGCCGCGATGAAATAATGCTCACTGTTAAAGTCAACCGTCCCGACGGTGCTACGGCGTGGATGCGAGATAATATAAAAGTAGGTAATACTTTTACTGCGGTGGGACCAACAGGCTTATTTAACCTAATCGATTACCCATGTGAGAAATTACTTCTGATCAGTGCAGGCAGCGGTATTACCCCGATGATGTCTATGCTTAGGTGGTTATCGGATAGGCAAGATGATCTGGATGTCACCTTTATCCATTATGCGAAAAACTCTGATGAATATTTGTTTTCGGAAGAGCTTGTTAAAATTGCCAGTGACTATGACCCGCTTGCCTTTCATCAGGTATCAACCCATAGGGAAGATACTGAAATTTATGGTTTACCAACGAGCGAACAACTTGCCGCATTAATGAATGTGACCGATCATCAAGTGTTCTGCTGTGGGCCAAGCGGCTTTATGGATGCTATCAAAGACATCCTTCTTAAAGGCGGCTTAAATCCAGACCATTATCATCAGGAAAGTTTTGGAACTGACGTGACTGAACCAGAAGCGGTTGATGAAAATGCTGAAACGATCACTATTACATTTAAAGATAAAACATTTAACGCAAAGCGCGGTGAAACTTTGTTATCGGTTCTTACTAAAAACAAGATCGTTGTGCCGACCAGATGTAAATCGGGTATGTGTGGCACTTGCCAAATGAAACTGATCAGCGGTACAGTCGATATGAAACATCAGGGCGGACTAAGCGAACAGCAAATTGATGAAGGATATATCCTAGCTTGTTGTTCAACGCTCAATGATAATATTTCAATTCTTTGAAAGTGAATTTAAAGTGAAACACGCCATCCTCGATTTCATTCACGATAAAAACCCTGCCTTTTCTGAGGAGCTTTATACTCATGCTAAGCGTTGCCTAATCGATACATTGGGCGTTGCCATTGGCGCACGTACGACAGAAACCAGTCAGATATTAGAGAAGTTTGTGAGAAGCCAGTTTGGCGCGACGCAAGAAAGCAGCGCAAAATTATTGTTCGCAGACCAATTAACAAGCGAATGTGGCGCGGCGCTTTACGGGGCAGGGTCAATTGATAGCTTGGATTCCCATGACGGGCAGGTGCTCACCAAAGGCCATATTGGCGTGGTGGTAATACCGACATTATTCGCCATGCCAGAAACGGCAGATTTAAGCGGTAAAGAATTATTAGATGCCATTATCATCGGCTATGAAATTGGCACGCGCGCGGGTATCGCACTTCATGCGACCGCTTGTGATTATCATACATCGGGCGCGTGGAACGCGCTTGTTGCGGCGGCGCTTGTTGCACGGGTTAAAAAAATGTCACACGCTGAAACCTATGAAGCATTAGGGCTTGCAGAATATCATGGGCCGCGCAGTCAAATGATGCGCTGTATTGATGATCCGATCATGGCAAAGGATGGCTCGTGCTGGGGGGCGTTATCTGGATTTTCAGCGGCGCTGCTTGCTCGTGATGGTTTTACGGGCGCGCCTGCAATTACCATGTTTGATGATGAAGTGGCGGATATTTGGGCGGATTTGGGTGAACGTTTCTATACGTTTGAGCAATATATCAAAGCATACCCCGTGTGCCGCTGGGCGCAGCCCGCCGTTGAAGGGGCGATTTATATCAAGTCCCAGAATGACATTGATATTAGCCAAATTAAATCAATTAGTGTGCATACGTTCCATGAAGCAAAACGCCTACACACAACGGTCCCAAAAAATTCTGATCAAGCGCAATATAGTTTACCGTTTTCCGTAGCCTGCGCACTGCGTGACAACACAGTTAGCACCAAAGCGATTACGGATGATCTCAATGATCCATTGCTTCTGGATTTAAGCCATCGCGTCACCTGCATCGAAGAAGATAAATATAATGATCTGTTCCCCGCCGAGCGCTGGGCCCATGTGATCGTTGAAATGATTGACGGCAGTCAATTTACATCACCACCAAGCATCGCGCGCGGCAATCCTGAAAACCCACTTTCTGATATGGAAGTAAAAGATAAATTTTTTGAACTGGCATTAATCTTAAAAACGCAAGCTGAGAGCGAACGTATTTTTGAGCTTGTAATGAACTTAGATGATAAGGCGCGAGTAAGCGCGTTAATAGAAGAATTGTAAGGGAAGTTATGAGACGAAACCTTCCACCATTTTCCGCTTTAAAAGCATTCGAAGCCGCAGCAAAACATGATAGTTTTAAGGCGGCTGCGGAGAATGTGTCCTTATCGCCCTCTGCGATCAGCCATCAAATTAGATCATTAGAGGATTACCTTGGATTTCAGCTTTTTATTCGTGACAAAGGGCTCGTGCGCCTAAGTGAGAGGGGACGCGAATATCATCATCATATTCAGGGTATTTTCGATAGTTTAGAAAAAACAACGCAAGACTTTCGAATACACCAAAATAAAACCAAGATTGTTATCAATCTGTTTCATTCGTTTCTATCGTCGTGGCTTTATGAAAAATTGCCTGCTTTTCAAAAACAACATCCCGAAATTGAGCTTTCATTCATCAGTTCTGATAATCCGCCTGAATATGACAAATATGAATTTGATATTGCGATTTATTTTGGGGAAAAGCCACTAACCGGCGTTAAATCCGTTCATTTGCTTGATGATTATATGACAATGGTTGTAAGCCCAGAAATGGCTGCATCTTTGCCAGACCAAGAAGACATTTTTGATCTTGAGCAATTCCCGTTTTTACATTGCACCTGTGAGACCAAAGAATGGGAAATATGGTTTAATTCGTTTGATCAACCCTGTCCAAAACGTGAGTATCAGCTCAATACAAATGATCGTTCCATGGTGCTAAATGGCGCTGCGCAAAATATGGGCATTGCTATCGGCAGGCAGCCATTTATGGAAAAATATCTGCAAAATGGCACACTCGTTGTGCCTTATGATAAATATATTGATACGGGTTGTAAGTATTACTTAACTTATCCTAAGGCATTAGAACAAAATGAAAATATAAGAAATTTTGAAACATGGTTATTAAATGAATGCCAGAAACTAACAGTGCCACCTAGCGTTCCAGAAAGAATTTCATCATGAGCAGATATTCGGCTTTCTCACTGATCAAAAATGCCCTAAGTGGTCATGAAAATTGGCAGCGGACATGGCGTGCGCCGGAGCCAAAGCCGCATTATGATGTCATCATTGTTGGTGGCGGTGGGCACGGCCTTGCGACTGCATATTACCTTGCTAAAGAACATGGTATTCGCAATGTTGCTGTGCTTGAAAAGGGCGGACTTGGTAGCGGTAATATTGGACGTAATACAACGATTATCCGATCAAATTACATGCTTCCCGCCAACACACGGTTTTATGAACATTCCATGAAACTATGGGAAGGGCTTTCCAACGATTTAAATTACAATATGATGTTTTCACAGCGTGGCGTAGTTAACCTTGCGCATACTCCCGGCCAAATGGATGCATTCGCAAGGCGCGGCAATGCCATGTTACTAGAAGGAGTTGATGCTGAGCTTTTAGATGTGGAAGAAATTAGTAGAAGAATTCCGGGGCTATACACAGGACAAAACACGCGCTTTCCCATTGTTGGTGGATTATGCCAACCAAGAGGTGGAACCGCACGTCATGATGCGGTGGCATGGGGATATGCGCGCGGAGCGGATAAATACGGCGTTGATATTATAGAGCACTGCGAAGTCACAGGCTTTATTAAAGCCGGCGATAGAGTAACGGGCGTTAAAACAACGCGCGGCGACATATCGGCACCAAAAATTGGAATTTCCGTTGCGGGTAATACATCGACGGTGATGAAACGCGCAGGCATTGATAAGTTGCCAATAGAAAGCCATGTGTTGCAAGCATTCGTATCTGAACCTCTTAAACCGCTGATCAATACAGTCGTGACTTTTGGGGCAGGGCACTTATATATTTCACAGTCCGATAAGGGGGGGCTTGTTTTTGGTGGTGATCTGGATGGGTATAACTCATATGCACAGCGCGGAAATTTACCAATATTTGAACATGTGGCTGCGGCCGCCGTGACCATGTTTCCAAACTTGGCGCGTTTAAAACTTCTACGGAATTGGGGCGGTATTATGGATATGTCCATGGACGGTAGCCCGATCATTTGCACGGGGCCACTTCCCGGAATGTATCTAAACGCGGGATGGTGTTACGGCGGGTTTAAAGCAACCCCCGCGGCGGGATGGTGTTTTGCCCATACAATCGCGAAAGACGAACCGCATGCGTTAAACGCCGATTTTACGCTCGAGCGTTTTTATAATGGTCGCCAACTTGATGAAAGGGGGGCGGGGCCTTATCCTGCGCATCAATAATGATCATTAAATGCCCCCACTGTGGCCCAAGAGAGGCAAGCGAATACACCTATATCGGTGACGCGACCACTAAGAGACCAGATCACAATGATACGGATATGGACAAATGGAACGACTATGTATTCTTGCGCGAAAACCCTCGTGGTGCCCACGCTGAGCATTGGCAACACACATCAGGATGTCGTTCATTTGTTAAAGTATTGAGAGATACTGTTACGCATGAGATATCAGGTGTTTCCTTAGAGGGACCTTGGCAGGTAGAGGATAAATCATGAGCGGCAGTCGATTAAAATATAAAGGTCTGTTCATCGACCAAAGTAAACCGATTGAGTTTACTTTTGATGGCAAGTCATATAGCGGGTTTGAGGGTGATACTCTTGCATCAGCGATGATTGCTAATGGCGAAATGATGATGGCGCGGTCATTTAAATACCATAGACCTCGCGGTATTTATTCAGCAGGGCCAGAAGAGCCCAATGCGCTCGTTAGTCTAAGAAGTGATGGAAGGTTAGAGCCCAATTGCACTGCGCCAACCGTTGAACTTTATAACGGTCTTGATGCCCACAGTCAGAACGCATGGCCGAGCTTATCCTTTGATGTTATGGCGGTAAATCAGTTGTTTTCACCGTTACTCGTTGCTGGATTTTATTATAAAACCTTCATGGGCACGGGGCAGAGGTTCTGGCATTTCTGTGAACATTTCATCCGCCACGCCGCAGGAATGGGTAAAGCGAGCCTTGACCCCGACCCGGACCGCTATGAAAAAACAAACCTGTTTGCAGATATCGTTATCATTGGATCAGGACCTGCTGGTCTGGCCGCCGCCATGGCAGCGGCACCATCAGGCGCAAAAATATTACTGGTTGATGAAAATACTCATTTCGGTGGATCACTCCCTGAAGAGCGAGGGACTATTGATGGTAGTGATCCCAAAACATGGGCTGCGGAAACATTAAAAACATTATCGGAATATGACAATGTCACTATGATGTCACGCACCACCGTTTACGGTTATTTCGATGATAATACGCTCGGAGCCGTAGAGAAGGTTGCTGACCACAAAGTGGTTCCCGAAAACTTTGAGCCAAGACAGAGACATTTAAAAATATTTGCCAAACGCGTGATTATTGCGACAGGTAGTATTGAACGTCCGTTTGTTTTTGACGGCAATGATACACCCGGCGTCATGCTTGCCAAGTCGGCCTTAAGATACGCGAACCGTTACGGTGCGTGTGTTGGCGACAATGTTGCACTCTTCACCAACAATGATGATGGGTACACCACGGCCCATCAATTAAGGGAACTTGGTGTTAATGTCACCACCGTTATTGATGCTCGTAAGAGTATAAATGATGATCTGCCCCAAGATACAAACATTGAATATAAGGTGGGGCATGTTGTCACATCCGCAAGTGGCGGTAAAGCATTATCAACTATGAAAATTGCGCCTTTCGACGCAGATGCAAAAACGATTGGCCTTGAAAGCACAATCAAGGTTGATGCGCTACTTGTGACGGCTGGTTATACCCCGATGATCAACTTATGTAGTCAAACGGGAACGCCCGCGATTTTTGATGATGAAATACAATCCTTTATTCCAGGACCCGCGACTAGAAACTGGCAAGCTTGTGGGGCGGTGGTAGGTGCGTTTACCTTAGATGAAATTCTTACGACTAATAAGGTTGAGAACGCTAATAAGAAAGCCATCCCGCTTGCGCTTACGGATATGCCATCTTCAAACAAATCGGCTAAGAAGTTCGTTGATTTCCAACATGATGTATCGGTCACCGATTTAAACATTGCCCATACGGAGGGCTTTAGATCCGTTGAACATTTAAAACGTTATACCACGCTCGGCATGGCAGCTGATCAAGGTAAAACATCCAATATGAATGCGCTTGCTATTATGGCGGAGCTGCGCGGTATATCGATCCCCGAAGCCGGAACAACTCGTTTTCGCGCGCCATATAAGCCCGTTGCACTGGGTACATTGGCAGGTCGTGATGTTGGTAAGCATTTCAGCGTCACAAGGCGCACACCAATGCATGACTGGCATATGGATCATGGTGCGGAAATGATCGAAGCGGGTATTTGGTACCGACCACGGGTTTATAAAAAGACGGGCGAAACAGTGACGGACGCTTATATCCGTGAAGCAGCTGCCGTTCGAAATTCGGTTGGTATCGTCGATGTCACAAGCCTTGGTAAAATTGATGTTCAAGGGCCTGATGCGGCCGAGTTCTTAAATCGCATTTACGCAAATGCCTTTTTGAAGGTTCCCATCGGTAAAGCGCGTTACGGTATTATGCTACGTGAAGATGGTTATATGTTTGATGATGGAACATCTTGGCGCTTATCAGAAACACAGTTCCTTATGACGACAACAACGGCGAATGCAGCAGGGGTGTTATCTGAAATGGAGCGGCTCTTAACACTTGTTTGGCCTGATTTAAAGGTCCATGTTAGTTCCATATCGGATCAATGGGCAGGGATGGCCGTTGCTGGACCAAAAAGCAGGGATACATTAGAAAAAGTAATAACAAGCGTTGATTTTTCAGAAGAAGGATTGCCATTCATGGGTGTTCGTGACGGCTTAATCGACGACATGCCCGTGAAGGTGGCTAGGCTTTCATTTTCTGGTGAGCGTGCCTATGAAGTTTATACACCTACGCATTTTGGATCGGACGTTTGGGAAGCGATTATGAAAGCTGGCGAAGCTTTTGATATAACGCCTTACGGCACAGAAGCGCTCGGCACCTTACGTATTGAAAAAGGACACATCAGTGGACCCGAACTGGATGGTCGCACAACAATGGCCGATGTGGGACTAGGAAAAATGGCCTCTTCGAAAAAACAATATGTGGGTTCAATATTAAAAGAACGTGACGGGTTAATAGATGATGACCGTCAAACTATGGTTGGGCTTATTTCCCATGATGATAAACCATTGAAAGCGGGATCACATTTATTAAGTGGCACGGATAATATTGGCCATGTGACCTCAACCACATATAGCCCCGCGCTTGAAAAGTTTATCGCCCTCGCCCTTATAAAGAACGGCAGTACGCAAATGGGCAACACACTGTCCGCGACTTTCCCTTTAAAGGATGAACAGAACAGCGTTCTTGTCGTTGAGCCGCACTTCTTTGATAAAGAAGGGGAGAGGTTATATGTCTGATCAACTTTCAATTAAAGAAGCCCGTTATCAAGGTATGGTGTTAATTAAATCATGGCTAGATAGCGTTAAGAAAGCAGACGTGATAATCGCAAATTATTTGGGTGTTGATGCGCTACCAGAGATAGGTGGTTTTATCTTTCAAAATGATATTTATTGTGCGGCGCTTTCGCCGGGGCATTATATGATGTTTGCCGATAATGAATTGTTATGTAGTGAAATTTTAAACTTATTTTCCGCTGATATTGCTTCCGTCGTTGATATATCACATTCAAGATGTGGCATTCGCCTAAAGGGAAAATACAGTGATTGTTTACTCAATAAAGGAATTGCGGTTAACCTACATGATGATGCATTGCCCGAAATGAGCGTGGTGCAAAGCAGCATCCATTCTATTGGTGTAATCTTATTTAAAATGTCGCATGATGATTACCTTGTTTTCTGTTACAGCAGTTATAAGACGAGATTTTATGAGTGGGTAATTGATTCCGCGAAAGAATATGGATATGCTCTGAAATAACGGACGAAAGTCCAGCA
>JABIPV010000268.1 GCA_018699075.1 Kordiimonadaceae bacterium
GTCGTATTAGTGATGAAGTGTACCACCATTTTTTTGCACTATGAACAAACATTTTGCGGTTGCCAAGCAACATTAAATATGAGAAAACCTCAATAAGCATATTAGTTACGTGTAATGCTTTGTTTCGCTTGTTTTTCATTGGTTAATGGGTCGATTTTATGACTGAATTTTTATTTTTTTCTGCGCTTACTTATCCGGATATTGATCCGATAATTGTACAATTCGGCCCCATAGCGATTCGTTGGTATTCACTTTCTTACCTTGGAGGATTGGTCTTTGCATGGCTTTATATGTCACGCCTGATCCGGGTAAAAGCCCCCCCATGTACCCAAGAACATGTCAGCGATTTTATTTTTTACGCCATGATGGGCATTATCATAGGCGGTCGAATTGGTTATGTTCTTTTTTATAACCCTGCCTATTATATGAGACACATTGGTGACGCTTTTGCTATTTGGGACGGCGGCATGTCATTTCACGGGGGCTTTATTGGTGTATGTGTCAGTACTATTCTATTCTGTAAGGCCAATAAAATACCCCTCTTCAGATTTGCCGACATTATCGCCTGCGCTAGTCCAATTGGTTTGATGCTTGGCCGCTTTGCAAACTTCGTCAATGGTGAACTTTATGGCCGTCCAACAGATGCATGGATGGGCATGGTTTTTCCCGGTGGTGGCCCCTTACCTCGCCATCCAAGTCAACTATATGAAGCAGTCTTAGAAGGTTTATTGCTCTTTTTTATTCTATATTTCGTTTATAATTATACCAAAGCACGCCATAAACCGGGCATGATCGCTGGTCTATTTATAATTGGATATGCCATGGCACGGACTTTTGTCGAACAATTCCGCCAACCAGATGATCACATTGGCTTTCTTTTTGGGACAGATATTTTCACCATGGGACAAATGCTGAGCATTCCAATGGTTTTATTTGGTCTATTTCTCATATTTCGTCCCAGGAAATCTTCTCTATGACGGAATTAAATCAACATTTGTGCAAACTGATAAAATTGCATGGTCCTATAACCATCAGCAATTATATGACAGAAGCCCTCACGAACCCAAAGTATGGCTACTACATGCAGCAGAAACCTTTTGGAGCAAAAGGTGATTTCATTACCGCGCCAGAAGTTAGCCAAATGTTTGGAGAGCTAATCGGCTTATGGTTTGCAGATATTTGGCTCAAAATGGACAGACCCCGAAAAGTACATTTCATTGAACTCGGCCCTGGCAACGGGACGCTAATGTTCGATATTATCCGTGTATTAAAAGTGCTCCCAGATTTATTAGATGTAATGGAAATTCATTTCGTTGAAGCTTCACCTGCCCTATGCGAAATTCAAAAGAAAAAAATGAGCCAATTTGGCGGAAAAATAAACTGGCACGAAACCGTAAAAACCGCGTTAAATGCCTGTGAAAAAGAATATGAAACAACCTTTGTAGTGGCTAACGAGTTCTTTGACGCCCTTCCTATTCGTCAATTTCAAAAAGGTGATTTAGGATGGCACGAACGGGTGGTGACCGTTGATAATAAAGGCGACGGCTTACAAACCATGCTTTCTCCGTTTCCTGTGAAAGATATAAAATTACCCCTCGCTTTAAAAGACGCAGAAATTAACAGTGTAATCGAAATTTCACCAATGGCCGAATATTTAACCACGGAAATAAGCCACCACATTAAACAATATTCCGGCGCCGCCCTGTTCATTGATTATGGATATACAAAAAACAGAACCGGTGAAACATTACAAGCTGTCCAAAAGCATAAATATGCTAATATTTATGAAAAGCCCGGACTAGCGGACTTATCAGCCCATGTGAATTTCAGACGCTTGGCAAATATTATTTCTGCAAGTGATCTAAACCCGCACGGTCCAACTTTCCAAGGTAAATTCTTAACCAATATGGGCATCGAAGAAAGGGTGAAAATCCTTACAAAGACAGCTACTGCCGAACAAATAAAAGACATCATTAATGCTTTAAAAAGATTGGTTGCACCTGATGAAATGGGAACTTTGTTTAAGGTGCTGGGAATAGTATCAAATCCCGATATAGATGTTGTAGGTTTTCATAATGATGAAAGTTAAAACCAGTCGTTTGTTTGAGACCTCATCAAGCATTAATCATGGTTTTTTTGGACGTTCTGGTGGCGGCTCAAACGGTATTTATACTTCATTAAATTGCGGCACATATTCCCATGATGATCCTGCAAACATTGTTTCAAACAGAAATATAGCTGTCTGCTCTTTATCAGATAAAGCTACTTTAATTGAAATCCACCAAACTCACAGTAATAAAGTCCACATCGTTGATGATGATTTTACCATTATGGACGCCGATGCGGTCGTGACCAAGCATAAAAACATTGCTCTATCGATTGTGACAGCAGATTGCGCGCCCGTATTATTGGCAGATCCGACAGCAAATATCATTGCTGCGGCCCATGCAGGTTGGCAAGGGGCGAAAAATGGCATTATAGAAAACACCATTAAGGCAATGTGCTCACTTGGCGCAACACGAGAAAATATTATTGCCGCGGTGGGCCCATGTATTGGACAGCAATCATATGAAGTAGGTCCTGAATTTTATCAGCAATTTACCGACAAATCATTTTTCAAAAATAGTGATAAAGCGAATCATCATTTGTTTGATTTAGAAGGTTTCGTCCTTCATCAGCTTAAACAAAGTAACATTTTGCAAATAGAGCCCCTCAACATAGATACATATGACGAAAATAATGACTTTTTTAGCTATAGAAGAAAGACACATTTAGGGGAAAATGATTATGGTCGGCAAATTTCAATTATTTTGCAAAAATAATAAAATAAAATGAATATTGATGTTCGCTTTTTTCTAATTAATCTGTATAAGAAAATAACAACATATATATGATTTCAATCTTAAGATTTTTAAATGGGACCTTTTAAAATATGAAATTAATTTCAGGGAACAGTAATATTCCACTCGCTGAATCCATTGCTACTCATTTGGGCATGGAACTTACAAAAGCAAATATCAAAAGGTTTTCCGATCAGGAAATATGGGTTGAAATAGAAGAGAACGTCCGAGGTGAAGATGTTTATGTAATCCAACCAACCTCAAACCCAACCAATGACAACTTTATGGAATTATTGATCATAATCGATGCATTAAAACGTGCTTCCGTGAAACGCGTTGTCGCTGTACTTCCTTATTTTGGATATGCAAGGCAAGATAGAAAACCCGGCCCCCGCACACCGATTAGTGCCAAATTGGTCGCAAACTTAATTACAACAGCCGGTGCGGACAAAGTCCTGACCATGGATCTCCATGCTGGTCAAATCCAAGGCTTTTTTGATATCCCGACTGATAACCTTTTTGCCTCACCTGTTCTGGTTAACGATATTAAAAATAGATACGCTGACCGTGAAAAGATCATGGTAGTATCCCCTGACGTGGGTGGTGTGGTTCGTGCGCGTGCTTATGCAAGCCGATTAGAAGTTCCCCTCGCCATCATCGATAAACGTCGTGAAAAAGCAGGCGTTTCCGAAGTAATGAACCTGATTGGGGATGTTAAGGGCTATCACTGCGTATTCGTAGATGACATCGTCGATAGTGCGGGAACGATATGTAATGCCGCTGGCGCTCTTATTGAACAAGGCGCGACATCTGTAAGTGCTTATGTTTCCCATGGTGTTCTTTCCGGCCCTGCCATTGACCGAATTAATAATTCTGTTATGGAACACGTGGTCACGACGGACTCTATATGTGCTACTCAAGCGGTTAAAAATTGCGATAAAATCATTCAAATTACCATCGCTCCACTGTTTGCAAAAGCAATTAGAAGAATTCATGAAGAGAGCTCTGTTTCGGTGCTCTTTAGCTAATTTATAGCAAAGTAAAAATAGTTATTGAATTATATGCAATAAAGCGCTAAAAGCGGCGCCATGAGGGTCTGTATCTTATAAGATGGCAGGCCCTTTGATATTAGCACCCCTGGAGGCTGGTATCATTTTTAAAACTTTTGGAGAATAATAATGGCTGATACAGTTATTAAAGCAGAAATGCGCACAAAAGCGGGTAAGGGGTCCTCTCGTGCAATACGTAGAGATGGACGAATTCCGGCAGTAGTATACGGCGCAAAAAAAGAAGTGACAATGATCACTGTTGATCATGTTGCAATCATGAAACTACTGAACACAGGGTCTTTCCTAAGTTCAACATTTGATGTTGAAATTGATGGTAAAAAAGAAATGGTACTTCCACGTGACGTACAGTTCCACCCTGTAAACGACAGACCTCTACACGTAGATTTCCTTCGTCTTGCAAAAGGCGCAACAATTGAAATTATGGTTCCTGTTCACTTCTTAAACGAAGAAGAATGTCCTGGAATTAAACAAGGCGGCATTATTAACGCGGTTCGTCATGAACTTGAACTTGCTTGTCCTGCTGATTCAATCCCTGAATTCATCGAAGTTGACCTTACGGGTCTTAACCTTGGTGACAGCGTTCATATTTCATCAATCACACTTCCTGAAGGCGTGACATCAGTTATTGATGATCGTGACTTCACAATTGCCTCAATCGCTGCCCCAAGTGGACTTAAGAGTGATGAAGAAGACGAAGCTGATGAAGAAGCAGTAGAAGGTGAAGAAGGCGCAGAAGAGCATTCAGTTGAAGTTGAAGCTACTTCACAGAAAGCGGCTGACGAGGAATAATATTCCTCATAATTAAAGGATAATGCCATGTTATTATTTGTTGGACTGGGCAACCCGGGCAAAAAATATGACAACAATCGGCATAATATCGGTTTTATGGCGATGGATGAAATCATTCATCGCCATAACTTTTCCGAACCTAAAATGAAATTCCAAGGCGCCCTTTACGAAGGAACGATTGGAAACGAAAAAACACTGATCCTAAAACCTTTAACCTTTATGAACCTATCCGGTAAATCTGTAGCGGAAGCTGTACGGTTTTATAAAATTCCCCCGGAAGATATTTTCGTCTTTCACGATGAACTTGATATTCCCTCAGGTAAAATTAAATTTAAAACCGGTGGTGGTAACGCGGGTCATAATGGATTAAGAAGCCTCGACCAATATATAAACAAGGAATATCACCGTGTAAGGTTTGGCATCGGTCATCCCGGTGATAAAGACCGGGTTCATGGTCATGTACTTGGTGATTTTTCAAAAACCGATCAAAAATGGCTAGATCCACTCCTTAACGCAGTTGGCCGTGCAGCAGACAAGTTAGCGTCACGCAGTGGAAGAGATTTTTTAAATGAAGTTGGTTTAATTTTAAAACCAAACGAAAAGGACAAGTAAAATGGGTTTTAAATGTGGTATCGTAGGCCTTCCAAATGTAGGAAAATCTACTCTCTTCAATGCACTGACGAATACGGCACAAGCTGCTGCTGCCAACTATCCTTTTTGTACAATTGAGCCGAATGTAGGACAAGTACCTGTTCCCGATCCACGCTTAAACACACTTGCGAAGATCGCAGGGTCAAAGGAAATCATACCAACTCAATTATCATTCGTTGATATTGCCGGGCTCGTACGAGGCGCATCAAAGGGCGAAGGCTTAGGAAACCAATTCCTTGCCAACATCCGTGAAGTTGATGCCATTGTCCACGTTCTACGTTGCTTTGAAGATGACGACATTACCCATGTTGAAGGCGTAATAGACCCCCTCGCCGATGCAGAAACCGTTGAAACGGAACTGATGCTATCCGATATGGAAAGCTTAGAAACACGAAAGGCAGGCCTTACTCGCCGTATCCGTGGCCAGGATAAAGATGCCATTGTTATAATGGATATGGTTGAACGGGCACTTAAAGTACTCGAAGAAGGAAAACCAGCCCGCACCGTTGAAGTTGCCGATGAAGAAGAAGAAAAACTTTTAAAAGAATTACAGCTTATTACAACGAAAGCAGTACTTTATGTTTGTAACGTTAGTGAAGAAGATGCCGCAGAAGGTAACGAACTTACCAAAAAGGTAGAAGAAAAAGCAGCTACAGAGAACGCCGTTACGGTAAATATCTGCGCCTCACTAGAAGAAGAAATCGCACAGCTTGATGATGAAGAAGAACAAAAAGAATTTCTTGCCGATCTTGGTCTTGGAGAAACAGGTTTGGGCCGTGTGATCCGCGCAGGATACGATCTTCTACACCTTATTACATATTTTACTGTAGGACCAAAAGAAGCACGCGCATGGACAATTACACAAGAAACTAAAGCCCCTCAAGCCGCGGGTGTTATCCATACGGATTTTGAACAGGGCTTCATTCGCGCTGAAACCACTGCTTATCAAGAATATGTGGACAATAATGGTGAAGCTGGTGCAAAAGACGCTGGTAAAATGCGCTTAGAAGGTAAAGAATATATCGTAGCTGACGGCGACGTTATGCATTTCCGATTTGCCAATTAAAAATAAGATACATATAAAATATTACATTAAGCATTTTTTAAGTAAAACAAAGCATACTCTCCCTATAAAAGTCATATGGAGAGTACGTTTATGCTGTTATATATTCCACTTAAAGAACAGTTCTTTAAGATTTGGGGAATTTTATCATTTTTATTTACACTGATTATTGTAACTTCATTTATGTTGCAAAATGCATTTGCACAATCTTCAATTGTGACAAATACATTTACACAAGATGAACTAAAATGGCTTGAGGAACATCCTACTTTAAGCGCCACTAATGATATGGCATGGGCCCCTATTGATTTCGTACGTGCAGGAAAACCTGTTGGCTATTCTGTTGATTATTTAAATTTAATTGGTGAAAAACTTGGCGTAAAAATTGAATTCGTAAATGGTTACTCATGGCAAGATTTAATTACCAAAGTGCAAAATAGAGAAATTGACATTGCCCATGCAATTGTCAAGGACTCTATCAAAAGTGATTTTTTAAATTATTCAGCTCCTTACATGGATTTACCGGTGGTTTTTTTCGGTCCGGTGGGTTCTCAAAAAATAAACACTCTGGATGATTTAAATGGGAAAAAAATTGGTATTATCGCTGGCTCTGGCATAAGTGAAGAATTTAAACACAATAATGACGGGCTAAGTTTTATTGAATTTGATTTGGCGGTCGATGCTTTAACATCCCTTTCAGATGGAAAAATTGATCTATTCATTGCAATGTTGCCCACAGCAAACTTCGCCATTAATAACAACTTTATCAGGGGCATTGAAGTCGTAAGCAATAAATTGATTAGCGAATTAAAAAGTTCAGTAAATATTCATTTAGCTACTCATAAAGACAACACGATCTTGTCGAATATTTTATCCAAGGCGATAAGCTTAATTACAGAAAGAGAAATAATTAATATTACTGCCAAATGGCAGGCAAATAACCTATCCAATAATAATGTCAATTTAACAAAAGAAGAACTTAATTGGATTTCAATGCACCCCATTTTAAAAGCGACAAATGAAATGGATTGGGCGCCAATTGATTTTATGCGTGCAGGTAAACCAACTGGGTTTTCAATTGACTATTTAAATTTAGTAGCCAATAAAGTTGGTATAAAAATAAAATATATCAACGGTCATTCATGGCAAGAACTTGTAACAATGCTCGAAAACAAAGAGATTGACATTGCACAAAGCATAACCCAAACATCAAATCGTCGAAATTTTCTGAATTTTACATCTCCTTACCTAGATATTTCAAAAGTTTACTTTGGCCGTAAGGGGGCTGAGAAAATAGTTTCGATGGATGATCTTATTGGTAAAAAAATCGGCATCATTTCATCCTTTAGTAGTCAAGAAATATATGATGAAAAGTATCCTGAATTAAATACCATAGCTTATGATGATATAACCAGTGCCTTAAATGCTCTATCTACTGGTGGCATTGATGTCTTCTCAGAACGACTTCCTATTGCAAATTATATAATTTCTCAAAATTTTATTTCAAACTTAGAAGTGATCGGCAAAGAAATAATTCCTGAAGTAAAAGGTGGAAATTATTTAAGAATTGCATCACGTAACGACTGGCCCTTACTGCTAACAATTCTTAAAAAAGGGATGGCAGCCGTTACCGATCAGGAATTTAATCAACTTTCAGAAAAATGGCGTTCAGAATTTTATCTAAATGAAGATATTAATCTTACTAAGGATGAACTCGAATGGTTATCACAAAATAATGTTGTAAAAGTAGTGATAGACGTAAACCAAGCCCCATATGAATTTATCGATGAAAAGGGTAATATTAAAGGAATAGCAGCAGAATATTTAGATAAAATATCCACTAAACTTAACATTCGTTTTGAATGGGCAGGAAATAGAAATGGCACAGAGGCATATGAGGCTTTTAATTCTGGTGATGCGCCTGTTGTTACTAATCTGATTTATACGCCAGAACGAGACGAAGCTCTTCACCTCACGAGCCCATATATGCAATCTACCAGTGCTATTTTTACACGCAAAAGCGGCCAATTTTTTGGAAACATGGATGGCTTAAATGGTCATCGCATTGCCCAGGAAAAGGGTTTTGCAATGACCGATTTTATCAAACGAGATTATCCAAACATAGAAGTTATCGAAGTCGAAACAGTTTCTGAGGCCTTGAAAATGGTATCCACTGGTGCCGTTAATGCTTACATTGGAGATATTCCAACTACCGCCTTCCACATTGCCACTGAAAACCTCTCACAAGTAGTTGTTGCTGGTGATACACCCTATAAAACAAACACAGTAATGGGCATTCATTCTGATTACCCATTATTAGCCAGTGCCATGGAAAAAGCGATGATCTCCATCACTGA
>JABIPV010000210.1 GCA_018699075.1 Kordiimonadaceae bacterium
AAGTATTTTAGGATTAGCAGCTAATGACCTGGCAAGTGTAGCACGTTGTTTTTGCCCGCCACTTAATGTTTCCGGAAAGCGGTCTGCGTAACCGGATAAATTTACCTCATCGAGCTTTTGATTAATATATTGGTCGTGGTCGACGTCATTAAATCGATGCTTATTATATTTTGAAACTAGTGGAAATTTAATATTTTCATATACTGTCATATGTGGAAATAAACTTTCCTGTTGAAACATAGTAATAATCGGCCTTTTATTAGAAGCGAGAGAGGTTAGTTTTGAATCGTCTAATTTAATGTTTCCACTTTGCGGGGAAAGTTGTCCGGATAATAATGCAAATAATGTCGATTTTCCCACCCCAGATTTTCCAACGATTGAAGTTATCTCACCAGAATTAAATTCAAGGCATAAGCTTTTAAAAATTTCATTTTCTTCATACGAGAATGAAACGGAATTAATTTCGAGCATATAAATTTCCTGCCTTTTTGACAATTTTGAGCCGTGCGGAATAAATTACAAGCAATACAAGCGGTGCAATATAAATAATTATGGTGATGATGCTGGTAATGCGATTATCAGATTGTATTAAGGGATAAAGAACTACAGACAACGTGGATACATTTAAATCGCCAATTAAAAACGCGATTAGATAATCATTAAAGCTGCCAATGAAGCATAAAAAACTGCCGAAGATAATTGGAGAGTAAAGGGCTGGAAGTGTCACTTTAAAAAAAGCTCTCCCATTGCTTTCACCTAGATCATAAGCTATTTGTTCCAAATAATATCCCCTGTTTCTGAGGTAATTTTCAATCGGTTTTAGCATATAGGGAAAGATAATTGTTGATTGTGCCAATGCCACGGCCACATAGGTACCGATAAAATTCGTACGAATGAAAAACTCATAAAGCCCAAAGGCAGGAAGCAATACAGGCGCAAGTATGGGGATATATAAAATCGAGGAAATTAAATTAGTTGTGCGGTTTTGATATTTTGTAAGCAGCAGAGCGATCGGTAGTGCAAAAATAAGATTAATGGCAATCACTAAAGCGGCAACAATTAATGAATTTAGTAAAGCCAAAAATACAAGTTTAAAATTTTGCAAATCTAGTAACCCTGCCATATTTACGACATCAGGGATGATCTCTGGGAAAGGAATTCTCGGGGCGAGTAACCAAAAGACTAAATGAAAGAACAGGATCAAATAGAATATGTTGAGAATATTATAAGGAAGATACTTTTGCTTCATTATAAACGCCTCACATACAGTCTAAAGGCGATAGACATTAAGAAAGTGACGAAGAAAATGATAATCACTTTAAGGTAGCTGGCTATATTCTGGTCAAAGTCAATACTCTGAAAATCTGCAAGCGCAGAGACTGATAGAAATTGTGGCGCATTTGCCCCCAGTAAAAATGGCACTTCATAATTTCCCAAAACAAAGGCAAAAATGACAATTGATATGGACATTATTTGTAGAGCATTTAAAGGCAAATAAATCTTACAAAATGTTTCTATGAAGTTAGCCCCGAGGTCCTTAGCCGCAAAAATATGGCCCTGCATTTGATCTTTATTTGTTGCCATAAGGTAGAGAATTACAAATGGAACTTCTTTGAAAATATAATTTAGGATGATGCCGATGCCTTTAGTATCATTGATTAAAGCGATGCCATTTTCGATACCAAATAATCTGTATAAAAAACCTGTGTCTGAAAAGAACAAGTAAATAATATAGGCAAACGCAAGATGTGGTATCACCATTACGATATTTAGAATGCCGTATTTAAAACTGGCCTTACCCGAATTTAATAAATGAAAACTAATCAAGCTGCCGATGATTACTGAACATATGGTTGAAATTAGACTGATGGCTATAGAAAAGCCTAAATCACTCAGGGAAATATAGTCAAACGAACTAACCGATATGGTACTAAAGCTGTCGCTGAGAATTTTTATAAAGGCATATAAAAATAGGCCAAAGGGACTGGCACAAATTATAATCAGCAAAAAGGCAATAATTAGTTTTGAATTATGTTCTTTTTCCATTGTGCCTCTATCATCGGAATATATGGCGCGGGGAGTTCTTGTGTTTTAGCCGCGCTTAATATGTCTAACTTTAACGTCGCTTGTCCCAAATCAACAGATTTTAATTTTTCACGATCTGTAATAGAGAGTTTATTTAAATCCAGTACACTGAAATCTCCCCAATTTGCAGGACTTAGTTTAGAGGCTTGGGCGTCAATGCCAAGTAGAAAATTTGCCGCGATTTGAGCACTTTCTTTATTCGGGGCATTAAACGGGATGGTCAGATAATGGGTATTGGCGAGCGCGCCTTCTTCAAGAACGAATGTTTTGGTGGTTTTAGGGAATATACCTTTGTCGATCATGCGTTGGGCAGTGGACGGATAATAATCCATTGTCATCCATAGGGTCCCATCGGAAAATTGTTGATGAAGTTTGCTGACAGATTCAGGGTAAAATTCGCCTTGGCGATAAAGGTAAGGGGCGATTTCTTTTAACAGTGACCATAGTTTTGGCAGTTCTAAATTTAGCTTCGCATCTGATATATTGGTTATTAATGCGTTATATTCATCTCGGCCCATTAGGTTCATCATTGTTTGTCTGATAAAAGCACTGCCGGTAAAATCTGGCGGTGCGGAATAAGTGAATTTCCCGGGATTACCTTTAATCCAACTGACCAATTCATCTAATGTTTTTGGTGGAGAATTAATTTTTGCCGCATCATAAATGAATACCATTTGTGCCGCACCCCAGGGCATTTCGTGGCCTTCATGTTTGGTACCAAAATCGTTGGCAATTGTTGGGTCTTCAAGATTGACATATTTTGAATTTTCAAGTTCATATAAAAAAGGCTTCAACGTTAATTGGTTGTCTTTCATTACTTTAAAATTTTCGCCGTTTACCCATAATAAATCTACTGATCCTGATGTGCGTCCCAGTCTTTTATCGCGCACTAATTTTTGTATTGCGTCCTGGGCATCGTTTAAAGGTACGCGTTCTAGTGTAATGTCGTGACGTTTTTTTAATTCTGGTGCGACATAAGTATCAATCCAATTATTGATGTTTTCATTTCCACCCCAACCAGCAAAACGAACGGTTTTATCCTGCGCATAAAGCACAGGGGTAATTAGAAGGCTAAGAACTAATGCAATCAATATTCTCATATAGGTCGATCTTTCCTGTTTTTAAAACGGTTACGGATATTGATAAAAGTTCACTTTTAAAGGACAGGGAATTTAAAAGTGGTAGTTGGGAAACATATGTAATTCTTCTGATCACTTCCACGGCACAAAATTTTGCCATCAGTGAAACATCGTAATCACCATAAACCTCATTAATGGTGTTATATGCAAGGGCAAAGTTATTTGACATGACCATGTGAGCAAGAAACACGCCTAAATCAATTTCCGGTAATCCCATGAAAGCAAATTCCGGGTCGATAATAAAAAGGCCTTTATTGGTTTCAATCCAGCTCATTGGATAATAATCACCATGGATAAGGATGCGGGTTTTCTGAAAATACAATTCGCCGAGCTCTTTAGCCGCCTTTTTAAGATCAGGATCAATTTTATAGGGACGTGCGACTTTTTCTAGTCCATTTGTCACAGTATCTAAATCAATAGCAAAGTTATCTGCTAAGAACGGCAGATGAAAAATATATTCGTGATTTAATTTCCTCATATCCAAGTTATCAAATGAGACACTCTCGGGAATATTCAAATTATGTAGTGAAATAAGGTAATTTATCAGCTTCTGGCAGGTCACTTTATCCAGCTTTTTATCTTGGCCATATAGATACTCAAAATCGGTAGCGGATCCAAGGTCCGAAATATAAGCTATTCTATTGGCTTTATCCAAACCTAGTAGAGCAGGAGAATGATCCGATAGATAATCATTTTTTGTGGCGAGCTCATAATATTTAAATTCAGATATTATCCGCGCTTCGGGGGCGGGAATATCTGGAAAACGTGCACAAAAAGGAGGGGACTGTTTAACAATGATCGACCCTTGATCTTCAAACCTTAAACGATAGGTAAAATTCATATTGCCATCACCGGCAATCTCAATGGATTTAACATTGACTTTCTTACCGATTATTTTATCGATGTGATCATTAAAATCACTTGGTGTCCATTGATTTATAAAATTATCCATAACCTTGCTTAGCATTTAATATTGTTTATTCAAAGTATCTAGGCAGTGACATAGAAAGATCAGGATAATATGTGACCAGCATAAGCACAACGACCATGGCTAAATAGAAGGGCCAGAGGTCTTTGGTGACTTTTTCCAGGCTGACATTCCCTATTCCACAACCAACAAGTAATGATGTGCCAACAGGAGGGGTACACAGGCCGATACCAAGGTTTAGAACCATGATGATGCCAAAGTGAACGGGATCAACACCAATTTTCATAACTATCGGCAGTAATATGGGGGTTAGAAGTAATATCAATATGCCCATATCCATTAACATACCGAGGATTAATAGCAGTAAATTAATAGATAGAAGCACATATACAGGCTCACTGGTTAAGGCAAAAATGCCCTCAGCTAGTAAAGTTGGGATATTTAAGAAGGATAAGAGAAAGCCAAAAACCGACGAAGTCATAATGATGGCGATCACCATGGAAAGAGTGGTCAGTGATCCTTTCATTACCCTTCCAAAGGCCGCTTTATTAAATGATTTATAAATAAATATTGTAACTATTAAGGCATATACGGTTGCCACTGCCGCTGATTCTGTTGCCGTAAAAATACCGGCGACTATGCCGCCAATGATAATGACTACTGTAAAAAGCCCAATAGAAGCTTCGCCTAAGATAGCAATGCTTTCCTTGAAAGAATATGATTGTCCCGTAGGGTGGTTCTGTTTAATCGCCATGACCCAACAAATAAACATCAATGTGGATGCAAGTATTAACCCCGGAACATATCCAGCTAAAAACAGTTTACTGATGGGAAGCCCGCCAGCGGCAAGAGCATAATAAATCATATTTTGACTAGGTGGTATCATTACCCCTTGTACGGAAGATGTGACCGTTACACCAACAGCATAGCTCGCTGGGTATCCGCGTTTTTTCATTGCCGGAATTAAAAAGGATCCTATTGATGCCACATCAGCAACAGAAGAACCAGAAATGCCGCCAAAAAGTGTACTAGCAACGACGTTTCCTTGGGCGAGACCGCCTCTAAACCTTCCGACTAAAACATCTGCAAATTTTACCAAGCGGTCAGAAATACCACCTTCGGTCATGATGTTGCCAACCAATATGAAAAAAGGAACGGCAAGAAAAGTGAAATTGTTCAAACCATTTACCATTCGCTGACCGACAAGCAATAATGGCAAATCGAGATGTAGTGCGGTTACCAGTGACGAAATGCCGAGTGCGAAAGCAATGGGAATGCGCAGCAATAAAAGGGCAAAGAAGCTGCCTAGTAACAGGCTTATGCCAATCCAATCAATCATCGGCACTCTCCTTTAAATCCTTAAGAAGAATGTTACATCCAGCATTAAAAAGGCCTAAAAGGCCACTGAAAAATAGCGGCAAATATAGCCATGATTTCGGTAATTGTGAGGCGGGTAGGAGTTGCTCCGAAATTAAACTGGAAAGACTGAAGCCATTAAAAAGAACCACGGTCATAAAGATAGCCATTAAAACTTGCGCACTATAATCTAATGCACGGGCAATTTGTAGCGGACATAAATCGCGGACGAACATGATGGCAATATGTTCGTGCCTTCTGATGCCGATGGCGATGGCGATCAGGCCAAACCAAACAAGGCATAATAAAGCGATCTCTTCTGACCAACTGGTTGGGTTATTAAAAATGAACCGTAAGCCAATTTGCATCACTGTCACAGCAGTAATGATGACCAATAAAATATAACAAAAAAGACTGGCATATTTATTTATAGCCTCGCACTGCTTATGAAGGTACTGTTGCCAGCTTGACGTCATTTTGTGGCACGTATCCTTTCGATGATAGGCGATAAAGTAGGAAATTCATCATATAGCGGCAAAATAGCGTTCTGGAATTCCTGATTATCAATTGGGCTAATAATACTGCCTGCGGCTTGCACAGTTTTCTGTGCCTTTTGGTTGGCACTGAACATTAAATCCCGTTCAAACAATGCAGCTTCATGGGCGGCGCGTTCAATAATTTTTTGCTGTGCTGACGTTAAACTTTCAAATCGCTTTTTATTCATAAGTAATATGGCAGGGGGACTAAGGTGTCTGTCCAAAACATAATTTGGTGCAACCTCAAAATGACCAGAAGTGTGATAACTGACAAAATCATTTTCTGCGCCATCAATTACCCCTGTTTGAAGACTTGAAAAAACTTCGCCGTAATTCATCGGTGTGGGAACTGCGCCAAGTAGTTCAATCATCCGCAGGGATATGCGTGCCGGTTGAACTCTTATTTTTAAGCCCTTTAGGTCGGATAGTTTTGTTACTGGTTTACCTTCAACTGTATAAATGTTTCGAGTGCCGGATTCTAAATAATCAAAACCAATCAAGCCGTACTTATTGAGGTCCGTGCGGACCTGATCGCCAATTTCACCATCGAGAACTTTATATTTATGTGCCGCATCACGGAAAATATAGGGAAGCGTAAAAACGCTTAATGTGGGACTGACATTGGCAAGTACAACAGAATTAACGCGGGCAAAATCAACAATGCCAAACTGCGCTTGTTCAATGCTTTCGGTTTCTTGCCCAAGTTGGGCACCAGAATATACCCGTACTGATATTTCACCATTTGAATATTCATTGACCAAATCAGAAAAAAGATGCATGGCAACAGTTACAGGATTTCCTTCCGGCTGATTTTCCGTAAGGCGCAGAATTATTTCAGCATATAAAGATTGGCTGGAGATCGTAAAAAAGCACACGCCTAATAATACTTTTCGCCAAATATTCATTAATTAGAATTCCTGTAAATAATAGGATGTTAATTGTCTAATGATTTAGTCATTTTGTAAAGGAACGATTATAATGTGCCAATCATCAGGTTCTGGAATTGCCAGAGCAAGTGCCCGTGGTTCACCGTTTTCAATATAAATATTTGGACGCTGAAGTGGCTCTTCCAATTCTTTAGATAAATAAGAGCCATCTTCCCGCAGCAGTTTATTTTCTGTGATGATGAAATTTCCTGCTCTTTTCCAGTTAATGCCGTCAGTTGACTGAATGAGACCAATATGTGTATGCGCGTGGAATACTGCGAAATAAAGCTCTCTCTTTTCGTCATACCAAATAGTGGCATCTTCGGTATCAATATCTTTTATCGCTACATCGGGAAGTATCTTAAATGGGCCAGTCGGGCTATTTGCGATGGCAAGTCCTTGGATGCGCTGTGGCATAGGATCAGTAGGTAATTTAGGTGTAATATCGCCTTTTAAAATCATCAAATAACGCCCGTCGGGCATTTGGGTCACACCGGGGTTTACGGTAATATTAAAAATTGGCTTTTTCGGTTCAATCAAGGGCGTGTCTGAACGGACATAAGGCCCAAGAATATTATCAGCTATGGCAACGCCAATTCTTTGACTGTCTCTAATGTGGCCTCTGGTGGGACCATTTTTACTGGAAATATAATAAAGATAATATTTACCTTCAAAATATTTCACTTTCGGATTATAGGCCATTAATTCGTCCCAATGACCTTCTCCTCGCCCCGTTAAAAGGACTTTTTCATGTGTATAAGGTCCATCGGCCTGATCAGAAACCGCAATGGCAATTTCAGATGTAAGCAACCAGTCGCCACCTTCCTTCGCCCATCTGGAGTACGCCATATAATATTTACCATCTTCGCCATGGGTGATTTGTGGGCCCCATGTATGATATCCGGGAACTTTAAAAACATTCTTTTCTGCAAAAGGCATTATCATTTTTGTGATGTTTAGGGAGTTAATTTCTTCACTTTTTGCGGTGTGAGTTATTAATATACCGATGGTGAATATCATTAAAATGTAACGAAAAAATAGAGCCATGATTATCCAAAGTTAAAGGGTGAGCAGTGATTATGATGAATATATTGATTAAGTTCAATTTTTTAGTCAATAGATTTGAATTATCGATTATAATAAGCCCAAGGCTAAAAAGGATTGACCACCAATGAAGATATTAACGTTTCAAGACAAGAATGATTTGGGCATTGCGGCGGCTAAAGAAGGTGCCGCTGCCATTAAAAAAGCTATCAATGAAAATGGCGAAGCAACGATAGTCGTCGCAACGGGGGCAAGCCAGTTTGAAATGCTCAATCAACTTGTCGAGGAAGATGTGGATTGGAGCCGTGTAACGGCCTTTCATATGGATGAATATGTAGGTTTACCGATTACTCATAAAGCCAGCTTTAGAAAATACCTTCAAGAACGCATATTGGATCAATTACCAGCATTTAAGCATTTAGAATTTGTGTGCGGGGATGTGGATGATGTTAAAGGTGAAGTAGAGCGTTTAAATCAATTGCTTGACGGTAAACATATCGATGTCTGCTTTGGCGGCATTGGTGAAAATTGCCACTTGGCCTTTAATGATCCGCCCGCAGATTTTGATATTAAATCCTCTTATCATGTGGTTGAACTTGATGAAGCCTGTCGGCAGCAGCAAATGGGTGAAGGCTGGTTTAGGGCACTTGATGATGTGCCAACAAAGGCCATTTCAATGACAATCCACCGTATTATGACCTGCGATACTGTTATTATTTGTGCGCCTGATGATCGCAAGGCAGATGCCGCGAAACATGCTATAGAAGGACCTATTACAGCGAATTACCCAGCGTCAATATTGCAGCGGCATCAAAATACTTCATTCTATTTGGACGCTGGCTCATCCAGTTTATTAGGTAAATAATATGGCGCAACTCAAAAGCGATGGTCTTTTTGATCTTCAGGTAAATGGCTATGGTGGCATTGATTTTAATGATGCAAGCCTTACCGCAGAAAAAATGGATATAGCTTTACAAGCAATGCTTGATGATGGTGTCACCGGATGCTTGCCGACCCTTATTACGGCAAGCAAAAAAGATTTACTGGAAAGAATTGTTTCCCTAGATATAGCCGTGCGGGAAAGCCGCCTTGGGCGAGTAATGGTGCCAGGATATCATTTAGAAGGGCCTTTTTTAAATAGCGAAGACGGTTATATCGGCTGTCATCCGAAGGGGGGAACTTGTGATCCTGATGCGGCATTTATACTGTCTTTGGAAAAAGATATTAAGCTACCGATATTGCTGGTCACGCTGGCACCGGAACTTTCAGGAGCACTAGAGACCATTAAAAAACTGCATCATTGGGGAAAGGTAATCGCTATCGGCCATAGTTCAGCGGGGCATGATGATGTTCGTGCTGCCGCTGAAGCAGGAATGACGCTATCAACGCATTTAGGAAATGGCTTACCACAACAACTGCCAAAGTTTGATAATACTTTGCTTGCTCAATTGGCGCAACAAAGACTAACGGCGTGCTTCATAGCAGACGGTCATCACATTCCAAAGGCGGATTTAAAAGCCATGCTGAGCATCAAAGGTATTGATAACAGCATTCTTGTAACTGATGCCGTTTCGCCGGCCGCATGTGCACCGGGACTTTATAAATTTGCCCGCATGAATATTGAAAAAAGCGATCAGGGGAAGGTGACAATTGCGGGTGATAATATGCTCGCCGGATCAGCATTATGTTTAAATGAAGCCGTGAGAAATGTGATTGAGTGGAAGTTGGTCACAACGGAACAGGCTTTTAAAATGGCAAGTAAAAATCCACGGGCTGCTTTGTCCCATGCACTGGAATATCATAATATTACCCTTGATCCTGGCAATGTTATTTGGGATGATAATTTCGATCCGCAAGACGTTCAATATAGAAACGCAGAATTCCCTTCAATCACTTAACTAAAGATATAAAACAGTTGAATTGATTGCACATTTTTAATTATATTAGCATAAATATTAACGTCATTAATAACGGATTATGTTCTATGAAGCACACAGGTAATAAAAATGACTTTTTATCGGCATACTGGATGCCCTTTACCCCTAATAAAGCATTTAAAGATGATCCTCGCCTATATGCAAAAGCTGAGGGCCTTTATTATGAAACCTCTGAAGGTCGAAAAGTGCTTGATGCTTTTTCAGGATTATGGTGTTCAAACCTTGGTCACAGTCATCCAAAAATAGTAGAAGCTATTCAAAAGCAAGCGTCTAAATTAGATTATTCCACAGCTTTTAATTTCGGTCATGAGGGCGCTTTTGAGCTTGCCAACATTGTCGCAGACCAATTCCCGGGTGATTTGGACCATGTGTTTTTTACCAATTCTGGATCAGAAGCCGTAGATACTGCCCTTAAAATGGCCCTTGCTTATCACCGTATTAACGGCGAAGGAACGCGCACACGTTTGATCGGCCGTGTTAACGGTTATCATGGGGTTGGCTTTGGCGGAATTTCTGTTGGCGGAATGGTCAATAATCGTAAATTCTTCGGTAGCCTACTTTCTGGTGTTGATCATATGCCTTTCCCTTATAATGCCGCAGAAGATGCATTCACGCGCGGTGAACCGGATACAGACCCGATGGTATATCTGGCAGAACTTGAAAATATGATTGCCTTACATGACGCCTCAACAATTGCAGCTGTTATTGTGGAACCGATGATCGGTTCTGCGGGGATGTTCGTTCCGCCAAAAGGCTATCTTAAGAAGCTACGTGAGATTACAGCAAAGCATGGCATTCTTCTGATTTTTGATGAAGTGATTACAGCTTTTGGCAGGTTGGGTGCTGCCAACGCCGCTACATACTTTGGTGTAACGCCGGACATTTGTACCATGGCTAAAGGCATTAATAACGCCGCCGTACCTATGGGTGCGGTAATTGCGGACAAAAAAAT
>JABIPV010000051.1 GCA_018699075.1 Kordiimonadaceae bacterium
CGAAAAACTTTCCGTTGCGGATACTATTCGTGCACTTAACTTTGCCGAAGTCGTAGTACTAATGATTGATGCGACGATGCCCTTTGAAAAACAAGATTTATCAATTGCAAGTCTTGTGGTTCAGGAAGGGCGCGCGCTTGTTATCGCCCTTAATAAATATGATCTACTTGAAAACCGTCAAGAAGTGATGAAAGACATCGCCCATAAGCTTGAACATACTTTACCGCAAATTAAAGGTATTCCTGTTGTTCCTATTTCAGGACTTACAGGGCGTGGTTTAGATAAATTAATGCCGCAGATATTTGCCACATATAAACTTTGGAATAGACGCATTAGTACGGCTAAGCTGAATAAGTGGCTTGCTCAAACATTGCAATATCATCCTGCACCATCGGTAAAGGGACGCCGAACAAAAATGCGTTACATGACCCAAGTGAAGACAAGGCCGCCAACATTTGCTATTTTTACAAATAGACCTAATGATGTGGCAAATAGTTACACAAGGTATCTGCTTAATGAATTACGTTGGGATTTTGATATGCCCGGCGTGCCAATTCGCATTATGTTACGTAAAGGCGATAATCCGTTTAAAAAATAATTAATTTGAACACAATAATATAGGAGAAGAAGAATGTTAAGTTACGCAATGGTTGGAACTAAAGATCTAAAAAGAGCTGGTGATTTTTACGATAAAATTTTTGATATTATAGGGGCAAAACGGGCCATGGAACATGATACAGGTATCATGTGGAGTGACGGTAACCCTGATAAACCATTCTTCGGTGTTTGTTTGCCGCATGATGGCAATGAAGCAACTGCGGGTAATGGTACAATGATTTCCTTCAGTGCGTCTTCAAAAGAACAGGTTAAAGAAGTATATGACTGTGCGCTTGCTAACGGCGCTATTTGTGAAGGTGAGCCGGGTATGCGCGGTGAATCATATTATCTTTCATATTTCCGTGACCCTGACGGCAATAAGTTCTCTACTTTTTTTCCTGTTGGATAAAGAATTAACTTAAATATAAGGAGGTTTTAATGATCGGCTATACCATGCTCGGTGTAAAGGATATTAAGAAATCTGCGACATTTTATGATCAAGTTCTCGGTACTATGGGGGCGACACGCAAAATGGAATATGAAAAGTTTATATTATGGAATGACGGCAATGATAAGCCGTCATTTTCTATTTGTATCCCTTACGATGAAAACCCAGCGACCATCGGCAATGGTTCGATGATTGCATTTCCTGTTGCAAACCCCGAAGAAGTGCATAAAGTATATGATTGTGCTATAAAAAATGGCGCCACTTGCGAGGGAAAACCAGGAGTGAGAGACGGTGGTTATTTTATTGGCTATTTCCGCGACCCTGACGGTAATAAATTGGCAGCATATTTTTATGAGTTCGATGAACATTTATAAGATATATAAATATTAGGGAGAACGAATAATGATTGGTTACACAATGGTTGGGTCAAAAGACCTCAAAAGATCAGGTGATTTTTATGACAAAGTATTAGGTGTTGTGGGTGCAAAACGCAGCATGGAAGGCGATAACTTCATTGTCTGGAGCGTAACACCGGATCAACCTTCCTTTTCAGTTTGTCTTCCTCATGATGGTAATGAAGCTTCCGTAGGCAATGGCACGATGACGGCTTTTAATGCCATGTCACCAGAACAAGTTCAAGATATCCACGCGATAGCAATTGAAAATGGGGCAACTGATGAAGGTGAACCTGGGGAACGTTCACCAGGATTTTACATGGCCTATTTTCGCGATCCGGATGGAAACAAGTTTGGCGCCTTTAACTTTACTGGTGAAATTGGCTAAGCTTACAGGAAGATATTATCTTCGCCATTTTTAAATTTCTTGTAATCAACCACTTTGCCGTTGTCCTCAAAATCGGGAGAACAGATTTTTAGTATCAGCGGCATAAGGTCTGCTGGCGTATCAAGAGTTTCAGGATCTTCACCAGGAACAGCACGTGCGCGCATGGCCGTTCGGATAGCGCCGGGGTTTAAGATATTCACTCTTAAATTCGATTTTTCAATTTCCAACGCATATGTTTTAACCAAACATTCAAGTGCAGCTTTACTGGTCGCATAGCCACCCCAGAAATGTCGGGGATCACGGGCAATATTGGATGAACCAACAAAAATGGCTCTTCCATTATCTGCAGCACGTAAAAGTGGGTCTAATGATCGGATAAGTCGATAATTTGCCGTAACGTTAAGGTCCATTAATTGTTGCCAGACCTTTGGTTTTAGATGGCTAATTGGTGTAATGTCACCAAGAGTTGCGGCATTGCCAATTAATATATCAAGTTTGCCGTATTTTTCAGCGATTACACCGCCGAGGCGGTCAAGAGCATCGTAATCTGTAATATCAAGGGGAACCAGTGTAGCTTGCCCGCCAACGGCCTTTATATCGTCATCAAGCGCTTCTAACGAACCAACTGTTCTCGCAATGGCAATAACATGTGCGCCTTCTTTGGCAAGCGCTACGGCTGTTGCATAGCCTATGCCACGGGAAGCGCCCGTTACAACGGCAACTTTATCCTTAAATAACATTAGCGACTATCCGTCAGAAGTGAGAATTGCTTATCATCATCGGACGCATTATTATCGGTGAGGGGGGTGGGATATTCACTACTGAAACAAGCATCACAATATTGTGGGACATCGTTATTTCGTCCACCTTCGCCTACGGCGCGATAAAGACCATCAATACTGATGAATTTTAAACTGTCTGCACCAATGTGTTCTGCCATTTCATCTATGGTTTTATTTGCAGCAAGAAGCTTATCCTTATTTGGTGTATCAACACCGTAATAGCAAGGGTCAGTGGTTGGGGGGCTTGCGATATACATATGAACTTCTTTTGCACCTGCTTGACGCACCATATCCACAATCTTAACGGATGTGGTACCACGTACAATACTGTCATCCACCAGCACAACGATTTTTCCATCTAGTTCACCACGGTTTGCATTATGTTTTAGTTTAACACCCAAATGGCGAATGGTATCCGATGGTTCAATGAAGGTCCTGCCTACATAATGGTTCCTGATAATACCAAGTTCAAAAGGAATGCCAGCTTCTTGGGCATAGCCAATTGCTGCAGGAACGCCACTGTCCGGTACGGGAACCACAAGATCTGCTTTTACGGTACATTCTTTTGCAAGCTCTTTACCAATATTTTTACGGACTTTATAAATACTCGTACCATTTGTAAGGCTATCAGGTCTAGAAAAGTAAACATGTTCAAATATGCAAGGGCGCGGGGATGACACTGGAAATGGTTTTACGCTTGTTAGACCTTTATTGGTAACACTGACAACTTCACCAGGTTCTACATCACGAATATATTCAGCGCCAATGATATCAAGTGCACAGGTTTCAGATGCGAATATATATGCATCATTTGGTAATCTACCAAGTACTAGGGGGCGAACTCCAAGAGGATCGCGCGCACCAATCAAACAATCTTCACTTAGCGCTACAAAAGCAAATGCGCCTTCAACCCGGCGCATTGCATCAATAAACTTATCTAGTAATGTAGGGTAAGTACTTGTGGCAATAAGATGGATTACCACTTCCGAATCTGATGTAGATTGGAAAATAGCGCCTTTTTCCACCAAATGCTTTTTGAGTGTTAAAGCATTGGTCAGGTTTCCATTATGACAAATGGCGAAACCGCCACCGGCAAGATCAGCAAATAGTGGTTGCACATTTCGAAGGCCGGCGCCGCCGGATGTGGAATAACGTACATGGCCAATTGCACTACTACCGGGTAAAGAAGCAATAACAGGCTGGGTATTAAAGTTATCGGCGACCTGGCCTAATGATTTATGGGAATAAAACTGACCATCATGATGACTAACGATACCTGCTGCTTCTTGTCCACGGTGCTGTAAGGCGTGAAGCCCTAGAACGGTATGGGTTGAAGCTTCTGGCGTATTAAAGGCACCAAAGACACCACATTCATCGTGGAATTTATCATCATCAAATGGATTCGTAGTAAGCAATTTGGGGGGATTGTCGTCGGCGAAATTTTGATCCGTCATATAATCAGACTCATTGGGGGTCAATATGATTGTTATATATTGTTTTTTGAGCTTTTTGTGAACCCTTTTTTACGTTTTTGAGCTCTCTTTTATTAATTTGTCTAATTCTTCTCTGTTTTCTTTATCATAATCTTCTTCATTATTTGTATTTGACCCACCGGAAGGGAAAGAGGGAACCATGTCTTTTAATCGATCGAGCGCTTCCATATCTTTGCGCCTTTCTTCAAAATCAATTTCATCTTTATATGGATTGACAGAATTAATAACGCTTGCGCCATATTCAATTAGCGGTCTTGATTTAGCTTCTTCGAACCACAGGGGATAATTACCCGGTGAATAAAATGGGGTCGTTAGAAGATATAAAAAACTAACCAGCAACATGCCGCGGGTAATGCCAAATAACACACCCAATCCACGGTCGAGCGCACCAATATGACTTTCTTTTATCGTCCGCCCGGTAATCACAGCGATAAATTTAAAGATAATCAAACTTAAAATTCCAAGTGCTGCATAAGCAATCATACTGGCCATAAAATCTGGTTGTACATATTCTAGCACAATGGGAAAGAGGTGCGGATGACCTTGAAGCGTTATGAATATCGCCGCGGCCCACGCCACAAGGCTTAAGGCCTCCGTCGTAAAGCCTCGGGTAATAGCGATTAAAATCGAGGCTCCAATTATTAGCAGAACTATAATATCAATGGCGTTAATGGTCTTATCCTTCTTAATTTTCTATATTATTCCATATTTGGGGCAATAATATCTACTAATTTTATGAGTTGATCGAGCTCTGCAGTTTTAAGCTTCTTATTCTTATACTTCATTTTTGACGGAATAAAGGCCTGTGAAAAGCCAAGCTTTTCAGATTCCTTCATCCTTGCGTCCGCCTGACCCACCGGTCTAATCTCACCAGATAGACTTATTTCGCCAAATATAACCGTTTCTTCGGCAATTGGATCACCCGATAATGATGATATAAGCGCGGCAGCAACCGCGAGGTCGGCGGCGGGTTCGGTAATTTTAAGACCGCCAGCCACATTTAAATAAATATCAAACGCGCCAAGCCCCAATCCACACCGTGCATCAAGCACAGCAATGATCATAGCAAGTCTTGCACTGTCCCAGCCAACCACAGCGCGGCGTGGGGTACCTAGTGAGCTTTGTGCCACCAAGGCTTGAACTTCCACTAGCATAGGACGTGAGCCTTCCATACCGGCAAATACAGCGGAACCTACGACCTCTCCGCCACTGTCTCCGAGGAAGAGGGCTGATGGATTTGATACTTCTTGAAGGCCAAGGTCACTCATTTCAAAGACACCAATTTCATCGGTACCGCCAAAGCGGTTCTTAACGGCACGTAATATTCTAAACTGATGCCCGCGATCACCTTCAAAATAAAGCACCGTATCGACCATATGTTCAAGTACCCGTGGTCCGGCGATTTGACCGTCTTTGGTCACATGACCGACCAGTAAAACACAGACATTTTTCTTTTTGGCAAAGCGAATGAGTTCCTGAGCGCAGGTTCTTACCTGGCTAACGGTTCCTGGGGAAGATTCAATCGTATCGGCATACATGGTTTGAATACTGTCAATGACGACAACATCAGGACATTTTCCTTTGCTTAACGTGGCAAGAATATCCCGTAAATTAGTTTCAGAACCAAGAGATACTGGGCTATCCGCTAGGCCAAGGCGTTCCGCACGCATGCGTACCTGCGCCACGGATTCTTCACCTGAAATATATACTGTATTGATGTTATTATTCGCCAAATTGCTAACCGCTTGCAGGAGAATAGTTGATTTACCAATGCCCGGATCACCGCCA
>JABIPV010000050.1 GCA_018699075.1 Kordiimonadaceae bacterium
AGTGGATGTCTTCTTTTACATCCCAAAAGGCGCCGCCTTTAATTACTTTTTTGCCGTCACGGCCACTAGCCCATTCAGCTACATTTCCAAGTGTATCATAAAGTCCGAACTCATTTGGCTTTAAAGTGCCAACCGCACCAGTCATCAGATCACTATTTTCATCAAACCACGCGTGTTCATCCAGTTTTTCAGGAATATCAGCATAACATAGCCCTTCCCATTCGTCTTCAGTAGGTAGGCGAAAAGCCTTACCCGTATTTTCAGATAACCAAGTGGCAAATTTCACGGCACCATTATAATTAATCGCTAGTGCAGGCTGACCAGAATGACCAAATCCTTCGTTAGGAAGGTAATAAGGCTTACTTGGCCTAACATTTAAATCAACTTCTTTTTCACGTTCTGCTTCTGGCAAATCAAGGCGAAGTAAGAAAATATCGTATAAGTCCCACGTTACTTCGGTTTTCATCGCCCAGATATTTAGATCCGGTAAATTGATAATTTCAAATGACTGAAGTGTATTTTTAACTTCAATTTGTTGCGTTTCTGCAATCGCCAATTGGGCTTGAAAATTAATAAAAATGAGCATAAATAGTAATTTATTCACCATTTCAAACCTCATAAACTTTATAAGTTTTAAAATGGTTTGCGGCAAAGTTATCACCTTCTTTATTATCCAACATCCCTAAGGTTGTCGCTAACGCATCAGCAAGTTGCCCATTTTCACCGACCACTGTTAAGGCACGATGATTTGACACAGCCATACCGTTGCTGGCCCTTAATACATGACTATAGCGAATATTTTTATGATCTAAAAATTGCTGACTATTCCCTGTTGTTGATAAGGCAATATTTTTAAATTGTTTGATTTTTTCATTTCCAAGGGAGATGCGCCAGCCTTTGGTATCTTCTGGTGGATTACTGACCACAACATCACCACCAATTTCGACCATGGCAGATGTGATGCCAAGCTTTTGAAGAACCAGCTGCGCTTGATCCGCAGCATATCCTTTGCCTAAACCGCCAAAATCCAAATGTAATCCGTCACGGTGTATATGGACTTTATTATGTGCACTTAATGAAACTGAGCCTTTCCAGCCGGATTTTTGTTTGGCCCTAAGTAGTGCGAATTTACTGGGAAATTGATTATTTTTTCGTGCTTGGTGCCATACTTTTGTTAATGGCCCGAGGGCGACATCAAAAATGCCATCCGTAAGGCCATACATATGATCCGCCGTTTTCAGATTTTGATATAGATGATCACTTACTTTATTTTCCACTTTCAAATTCATGGCTTCACTACGGATAGAAAAATGACTTAATGCTTGATCTACTTGTCGGATCACTTGAAAAGCAGCCTTGACCGCTTCACGCGCATGTTCAGTGTGGTCCGCGTATAAGGTAATCCGTGCTACCATTCCCATGTGAACTTCTCGAAATGTAAAACGTTTGGCTGCTAATGATTTTGAAAACACAGAAGGCGCGACTAATACAGACCCTAATAAAGGTAATAATGCGCGCCTGCTTATGTTTGATATCATAGAAAATTACCAACCTCTAAGTAAGCATCGATTACGGCTTTCTCACCTGCAACGCCCTCTTTTGAATTACCGTGTTCCATACCCATAACACCGCGATAACCTTTGTTATAAATATGATGGAAGACGTTTTTATAATTGATCTCACCAGTTGTCGGTTCATTACGACCCGGTGTGTCCCCAATTTGGAAGTAAGCCACCTCATCCCACGCCGCATCGATATTACTGATCAAGCGACCTTCTTGGATTTGTTGGTGATACATATCAAAAAGAATTTTACAAGACGGACTATTCACTGCTTTACACAGATAAAATGCCTGAGGAATTTCTTTAAGAAGCAAACCCGGATGATCTTCGTAATTATTTAAAGGCTCAAGCACCATAATCATATTGCCCTTTTCAAGTACTTCACTTCCTCGTTTAAGACATTCAGTAAGATTTGCCATTTGGTAATCACGGTGTAAATTTAAATCCGCGACACCCGGCACGACCGTACACCATTTTGCACCGACACGCTTGCCAACCTCAACGCTTTCTTCCATTTCCTTGACAAAATTCGCCACATAATCAGGGTCACCCACCGACATCGAAACATCCTTCCAATCGATGGCATTAGCAACAAACACGCCCATGGTCATGCCATTATCGGCGAGCGCTTTTGCTATACTTTCCTGCTGCGCTACAGGTCGTTTTTTCATTTCATTATCTTCCCATGATGTAAAACCCTGCTCGGCGGCAAAGTTAATCTGGTCGATAATGTCATCTCCTGCAGAATGCTTAAACATACCGTCGTGTGGTCCGAAACTCATATCAAATTTATTATCTGCCATTTTAGTCTGTGCTCCCATTGCTGTGTTTGTGGACATAAGTGCTGCGGCGGTAAGTGCTGAAGCGCCTAATAATGTGTCTCTTCTTGTTATTTTAGTCATTTATAATTTTCCCGCTTTCATTTGGATTACTGCATAATCAACCGCGCGCGCCGTTAGCGCCATATAGGTTAGTGACGGGTTCTGGCAGGCTGTTGATGCCATACATGCGCCGTCGGTGACAAATAAATTTGACACTTCATGGGCCTGATTAAACTTGTTTAGCACACTGGTTTTGGGATCATGCCCCATGCGCGCCGTGCCCATTTCATGTATACAATTGCCCGGCAGACTTTCTCTTACCCAGGGTTCAATATCTGTAAGCCCTGTGGCTTCCAGTATCCGGCCACCCTCTTCAGCCATATCTTTTTGCATATTTGTTTCGTTGTCCGTAAACTGTGCGGAGATCGTCAGTTTTGGCAATCCCCACTGGTCCAGATCATTGCGATCTATGTTGATGTGGTTTTCGTATCTCGGTAGCGATTCCCCAAACCCAACTAGGAAGAACTCCCAATCACCCGGTTCTTTAAGGCTATTTTTATAATCCACTCCGTGGCCCGTTTTATTATCCGCCTGCTTCCAATTTCTTCGTGTCGCACCACCAAGAAAAGCATATCCACGTTTGAAACTTTCTTGGCGGTCACCGTTCACATTTCGAAACCGTGGAATATAAATGTTATTTGGTCGTCGCCCTGAATGATATTGATCATGATAACCCGGCACCCGCCCCTTTGCACCAGCCAGAAAAACATGATCCATCAAATAATGACCAAGCACGCCGCTGCCATTTGCAATCCCATTTTGGAAGGTTTCCGACACTGAATTCATCATCAATTGGGTTGAACCAATGGTCGACGCACATAAAAACACGACACGACCCGTATATTCCTTGGTTTCTTTGGTTTTGGCATCAATGACGCGAACACCCGTGGCTTTGCAGTTCATAGCATCATAAGTCACACTGTGACCAATAGCATCAGTAACAATCGTCAGATTACCCGTACGTTCCGCCGCGGGCAACGTTGCCGATTGACTGGAAAAATACGCGCCAAACGAACAACCACGTTTACATTGATTGCGAAATTGGCATTTACCCCGTCCCAGTTCAAGTTGTTCTTCTGTGGGTTCGGTTAAATGAGCAACGCGGCCCATTATAAAGTGACGATCGGCATAAGCGGCATCAAAGCGTTTTTTAATAACTTTTTCAACACATGACATTTCCATTGGTGGTTGGAATATTCCGTCGGGCAAAACGTCTATACCTTCTAATGAACCACTAACGCCAATAAATTTTTCCACATGATCATACCACGGCGAAATATCATCATAGCGGATCGGCCAATCTGTGCCGTAACCATCATTCTTATTAGACTGGAAATCCATTTCGCTCCAGCGGTAAGTATGCTTTCCCCATGTTAGGGAACGCCCGCCGAGTTGATAACCCCTTACCCATGTAAATGGTTTATCCTTAGGCTGATCATAGGGATGCTCGCTATCTTTAACAAAAAAATGTTTATGAT
>JABIPV010000213.1 GCA_018699075.1 Kordiimonadaceae bacterium
AGCCCGGCAGATATAACATCCCTAAACGCAACCGATTTCGCCCGTGTTGGTGAAGAGTTACGAGGCGATTTAACGGTTGCGCAGGTAATCTGTAGAACCAATTAATTTATCCGTAAAATTAACATATGTTAAATGAATATAGTTTATATGTTTGAGATGTAGAAACTATGACAGGATGCCTAATATTGAATTATTGTTTTTTAGAAATTATCGCTTGATTAGCATGCTCACCAAAGCTACTAAGATCAGCTTTGTCACCGTAATATCGTAGAGAAGTTTCCTACCAGACCTAATCTAGCAAAATAAAAGGCACCCATAAAGAGTGCCTTTAAAATTTGATATTTTCTTAAATCTATTCTTTTGGCTCAATGCCATTTGATTCAAAATGTGCGACGAGTTCGCCGTTGGCAGCCATTTCACGGATGATGTCACAGCCGCCAAGAAATTCACCTTTAACGTATAGCTGAGGGATTGTTGGCCAGTCGCTATATTCTTTAATGCCGTCACGAAGGGTTTCGTCTTGAAGGACGTTGTGTGTTTGATAATCCACTTTAAAATAGTTGAGGATTTCAATCACAGTTGCGGAAAACCCGCATTGTGGGAACATGGCGTCGCCTTTCATGTAAAGGACGATGTCATTGCTATCTACATCATTTTTGATGCGGTCATGTACGGAGTTAGTCATTATAATTTTCCTAGTCTAATAATAAGATTTATTCTGGCGTGTTTTTGATTTTGGTTCCGGTAATGAAAAGCATTACCATGAACCGAGCTCAAGGCTGTGTTATTCTGGCGCCGATGTTTGTAAAGAAAGCGCGTGAAGTTCTGCGCCGATCTTTCCTTTAAGGGCTTTATATACGAGTTGGTGCTGTTGCACTCTATTTTTTCCGATGAATTCTTTTGCAACTACATTGGCAGCAAATTGGCTTCCGTCGCCGCGCATGTCCTGAATTTGGACTTCTGCACCGGGTAGAATTTCTAAAATCATATCTCTGATTGTTGGAGCGTCTAAAGACATTTATATTTCCTAACTTTCGGTTGACATATAGTTTGGCATCCATGATGCATGTGCGTCAAGTAAATCTGAAACCGCAACCGTGAAGCTGTTTGCGACAGATAATTCATTACCACATATGGTACCGATATTTTCAATTGCAACACCTACTGCATTTGCCGCAGAAATGACGCGATCTGCATCACTAGATGAGGCACAAATAACATATCTGGCTTGGTCTTCGCCGAAGCCATATGAATGGGCAGGGATGTCACCGTAATTTAAGTTGATATCCATGCCTTTGTTAGACGCCAGTGCCATTTCAGTAAGGGCAATAAACAGACCGCCATCTGAAATATCATGGCATGCGGTAACACTACCAGCAATGATTTGTCCGCGAACAAAATCGCCGTTTTTCTTTTCAAGTTCAAGATTAACAGGAGGGGGCGCACCTTCTTCGCGGCCTTCAATTATATTAAGATATTCTGTGCAGCCAATGTGGCCTTTGCTCTCACCAATTACCATAACAACGTCGCCGTCATTTTTTGGTGCGATCGTGATCATTTTACGGCTATCTTCCAGCAGGCCAACGCCGCCAATTGCCGGTGTTGGATGAATGCCTGTTCCGTTAGTTTCATTATATAGTGATACGTTACCGCTAACCACCGGGTAGTCAAGCACGGTACAGGCTTCGCGGATGCCTTCAATGGCGCCAAAAAATTGACCCATAATGTCTGGACGTTCCGGGTTGCCAAAATTAAGGCAATCTGTAATCGCCATCGGCGTAGCACCAACGGCGGTAACATTACGCCAAGTTTCCGCAACGGCTTGTTTGCCGCCTTCAAACGGATCTGCATAACAATAACGCGGTGTACAGTCAGTTGAAATTGCAAGCGCTTTATCCGTGCCATGAACACGAACCACCGCTGCGTCACCGCCGGGAAGTTGAATTGTATCGGCCATCACCTGATGGTCATATTGTTGCCAAATCCATGCACGACTGGCGAAACTTGAACTACCGACCATTTTAAGAAGCGCGTCAGCCAAATCATTTGGCGCCGTTACATCATTTGGATCAATGGTGGCAGGTGCTTCGGTTTTAACCCATGGACGATCATATTCTGGGGAATTATCGGCAAGTGGCTGTGTCGGGATATCGGCAACAACATTACCTTGCCAAGAAAGGGTCAAATTACCGCTTTCCGTAATTTCACCAATAACCGCAAAATCTAAATCCCATTTTACGAATATTTTCTTCGCTTCTTCTACTCTATCCGGCTTAAGAACCACAAGCATACGTTCTTGGCTTTCAGAAAGCATCATTTCATATGGCGTCATGCCTTCTTCACGTTGTGGCACGTTATCAAGGTTAAGAGAAAAACCAACGCCGCCACCGGAGGCCATTTCAACGGATGAAGATGTTAAGCCCGCTGCGCCCATATCCTGAATGGCGACAACCATGTCGGTTGACATAAGTTCTATACAAGCCTCGATTAGAAGTTTTTCAGTGAACGGGTCACCAACTTGGACGGTTGGGCGTTTTTCCTCACTATCTTCGGTAAATTCAGCTGATGCCATTGTCGCACCGTGAATACCGTCGCGCCCGGTTTTTGAACCCACGTAAATTACAGGATTACCAACACCGGCGGCAGCTGATAAGAAAATCTTATCTTGATCTGCTAGGCCAACGGCCATGGCATTTACAAGAATGTTTCCATCATATGAAGGATGGAAATTCGTTTCACCGCCAACTGTAGGCACGCCAACACAGTTGCCATATCCACCAATGCCTTCAACGACGCCGCTTAACAAGTGACGTGTTTTATGATGTTCCGGTGAACCAAAGCGCAAGGCATTCATATTTGCAATCGGGCGCGCGCCCATTGTGAACACATCACGTAATATACCACCAACACCCGTTGCCGCCCCTTGGTAAGGTTCGATATAGGAAGGATGATTATGGCTTTCCATTTTAAAGATCGCCGCTTGGTTATCACCAATATCGATCACGCCAGCATTTTCGCCTGGACCATGAATAACCCAAGGGGCTTTTGTTGGCAGTGTTTTTAAATGAAGTTTTGATGATTTATAGGAGCAATGTTCGCTCCACATGACAGAGAAAATACCAAGCTCGGTAAGGGTTGGCGTGCGGCCAAGAATTTTGACCATCAATTTCTGTTCATCATCCGATAGACCGTGTTCTTTGACAAGACCATCGGTGATTTCCGGGTTATTATTCCAATTTGTTTCAGTCATTCTTAAACCTTAATTCAGAGAATTGATGATGCTTTCGAAGAAACCACGGCCGTCTATGCCGCCTTGTGCGTCTTCGATTAATCTTTCAGGGTGTGGCATCATGCCTAAGATGTTACCGCGCTTATTCATAATACCGGCGATGTTGTTCTGTGATCCGTTTGGATTGGATAATTTCGTTGCCTCACCATTTTGATCGACATAGCGAAAGGCTATACGGCCATCACCTTCAAGTTCAGCCAGTGTTTGATCATCTGCGAAATAATTACCATCATGATGGGCCACCGGAATATCAATCACTTGACCGTCCGTGTAAGCATTTGTGAATGTGCTATCTGCATTTTCAACTTTTAACTGAACGGTTTTACAGACGAATTTAAGCGAACGATTACGCATCAACGCACCCGGTAATAATCCCATTTCGGTAAGAACCTGAAAACCATTACAAACACCGATAATATTGCCGCCGCGTTCTGCATGGGCCATTACGCCATTAATGGCTGGTGAGCGGGCCGCCATGGCTCCGCAACGCAAATAATCGCCAAATGAAAAACCACCGGGAAGGGCGATCAGATCAACATCGGGGATGTCGGTATCTTGATGCCAAATTTCGTGAGGTCTTTGTCCTGTAATTTTTTCAAGCGCGTCAAACATATCCCGATTACAGTTAGAAGCAGGGAAGGTAACAACAGCTGATTTCATTTTTAATTTCCTATCGGATAATTAGATTAATCAATATCAATTGAATAGTTTTCAATGACCATATTCGACAGAAGCTTTTTGCACATTTCTTCAACATTTGCTTCCGCGGTTGCCTTATCAGTATCGGCAAGGTCAATTTCGATGTATTTGCCTTGGCGAACGTCATCAACACCATTAAAACCTAATGCGTCAAGGGCGTGTTGGATGGCTTTGCCTTGGGGGTCAAGTACACCGTTTTTAAGAGTAATATGAACTCGTGCTTTCACGGGATTGTTCCTTTTATGTATTAAAGTAAATTAAAAAATTATTCTTCATCTTCAGTTTCGAGCGAAATGCCAAGACGTCTTGCCACTTCTTGGTATGCTTCTACTTCACCACCAAGGTCACGGCGGAAACGGTCTTTGTCCATTTTCTCGCCGGTTTCATAATCCCAAAGGCGGCAATTATCGGGGCTAAATTCATCAGCAAGGACGATGAAATGACCGTCTTCACCGTCGGTTAATCGGCCAAATTCAAGTTTAAAATCAATAAGTTCAAGGCCGATGCTGGCGAAAAAACCACGAAGGTAATCATTGACCTTTGATGTCATTTCCATCATTTCCATCAATTCGTCTTCTTGGGCGATTTCAAGAACAAGAATATGATTTTCTGCGATCAGTGGATCACCAAGGTCATCATCTTTTAACGAGAATTCAATAATTGGACGGGGAAGGCGTAAACCTTCTTCGATGCCAAATTTCTTCGCCATGCTGCCGGCAACAGTGTTACGGGCAATGACTTCAAGCGGAATGATGTCTACTTCGTGGCATAACTGCTCACGGTCTGACAGGCGTTCGATGAAGTGTGTTGGGATACCAATTTGTGAAAGGCGGGTCATAACAAGTTCAGTGATTTTGTTATTGATAATACCTTTTCCGGCGATGGTACCTTTTTTAACATTGTTAAAGGCGGTTGCGTCATCCTTAAAATATTGAATCATCGTATCAGGCTTTGGCCCCTTATAAAGGATTTTGGCCTTTCCTTCGTATAGCATTTCTTTGTCAGACATGATGTTCCTTGGTGCGTTTAAAAGTAGCAGAATCAAGCGAGGACAATTTATCCTAAAATTAATGCAAAAACAATCAGACTTAGGCCTTTAAAATATATTTTTTATTATTATATAAAAAACATGGAAAGATGTTGCAAAATGCCTTAAACAGGCGGGATGTACTTATGAAATTTATTAAACCTTTAGGAGCCATAATCCATGTCACAATTTGACGATCGGGAAAAAGCAGCGGAAAGTCAATATTCGCACAGCAAAGAAGTAGAATTTAAAGCCACAGCACGCCGTAATAAACTTTTAGGCGTATGGGCAGCGGGTCTTATGGGCCTTGAAGGCGAAGCAATTGACGCCTACGCCAGACAAGTTGTTGAAAGCGATTTTGAAGAAGTCGGCGATGATGACGTGTTGCGTAAAGTTAAAGGTGACCTCGACGAAAAAGGTTGCGATCAAAGCGATCACCAAGTCCGCCGTCAAATGGACGACCTAATGGTAACAGCACTAGCACAGGTTAAATCTGAAATTTAATCACTTTAGATGCAAGAATTAAAAAAGCCGCTCTCATTAAATTGAGGGCGGCTTTTATTGTTCTTATTATTTCGGTTAGTTACTCACCGAAAACGCGCTTAAAGATCGTATCAACATGTTTGGTGTGATAGCCGATGTCGAACTTGTCGTCTATTTCTTCGTCGGAAAGTTTTGCGCTAACTTCAGGATCGGCTTTTAATTCCTCAGCGAAGTTTGCGCCTTGTTCCCATACTTTCATTGCGTTGCGTTGGACAAGTCTATAGCTGTCTTCGCGGCTAACACCTGCTTGGGTGAGGGCGAGGAGCATACGTTGCGAATTATGTAATCCGCCAAGCTTGTTCATGTTGTCTTTCATGTTTTCAGGATAGACAACAAGTTTATCCATTACACCCGTAAGACGCGCGAGGGCGAAATCAAGAGTAACCGTTGCGTCTGGGCCGATCATACGTTCCACAGATGAATGTGAAATATCGCGCTCATGCCACAGGGCAACATTTTCCATTGCCGGAAGGGCCATACCACGTACAAGACGAGCAAGACCGGTAATGTTTTCTGTTAAGATCGGGTTGCGTTTATGTGGCATCGCGCTTG
>JABIPV010000049.1 GCA_018699075.1 Kordiimonadaceae bacterium
ATAACAAAAAATATTGGGAAAAGGCATGGTCATATAAAGACCACGGACGTGGTTATGATAAAGTCTTTAATTACGACCATCCCGATGGGTTTAGATGGTTAGCAGAAGGTTTTGGCACCAATTGGCGCCTTACAGAAATGCAAGCGGCTATAGGTGTATGTCAATTAAAGAAAATAAATGAATGGCTTGGTCTTCGTAGCAGAAATGCTAATATTTTAGCCAATTGCTTCAAAAATTATTCTGCGTTTCGTACCCCTATACCAAATTCTAATAGCCCTCATGTATATTACAAATATTACGCCTATATTGTGCCTGATCAATTAAAAGAAGGATGGGACCGCAACCGCGTACGCGAAGCATTAAGGGCAGAGGGCGTGCCTGTAATAGACGGCGCCTGCTCAGAGATATACCTTGAAAATGCATTTGATGGTCCCGAAAACTATCGACCGGAAACTTTTTTACCTATTGCCAGATCCTTGGGCGAAACATCGTTTATGTTTCCCGTGCACCATACATTAAACGATACTGATATGGTAAGTATGTGCGATGCTATTAGAAAAGTCATGAATGTTGCAAATAAATAATATGGAATATAAATGAAACGTCTTTTTGATTTTATAGTAGCTCTTATTTTACTGATAATACTTTCGCCAATTTTACTCCCTGTGGCTATCGCTTTGCGGTTTTCAGGGGAAAACAAAATTTTTTATCGCCAGGAACGTATCGGACTGGATAATAAGGTTTTCACCATTACCAAATTTGCCACCATGCTTGAGGATAGCCCAAATATGGAAGGCGGAATTTATACATTAAAAGATGATCCTCGTATTTTGCCTATGGGTGGCTTTTTAAGAAAATCAAAAATTAATGAAATCCCGCAACTTTTAGATATTTTATTTGGCAAAATGAGCTTTGTAGGCCCACGACCTCAAATGCTTAAAGTACAGTCATGGTATCCTGAAGAATACGAAGATGTGTTCGTTGGATTAAGACCAGGTATAACGGGCATCGGTTCAATCGTATTTCGCGATGAAGTAACGATTCTATTAAATGCAGTTGATTATGATTATTGTTATAAAAACGAAATAATACCTGCAAAGACAAAATTAGAATTATGGTATAAAGACAACAGAAGTTTTTGGGGTGATATTGCACTCATGTTTATAACGTCATGGGTCGTAATATTTCCGGATAGTGATGTTCTAAATTCCGTATTTTCGGAAATTCCCAGAATTGATAAGAACACTTTTGGGAAAATAAGACCATAATTGATCACTGAATTTTAGCGGGAACTCCAACTACAGTGACATTTGCTGGAACATCCTTGGTAACTACTGCACCCGCACCTACAATTGAATTCTCTCCTACTGTCAATTTTCTTTCATTATTACCATGTAGTATTGCCGCATTTACACCAATATTTGTATTTTGTTTAAGATGTACATTACCTGATACATTAACCGCAGCCATAATCGACACGTAATCTTCAATTATACAATCGTGGGCGATAGTTGCATTTAGGTTGTAAAGACCAAAATTTCCGCATTTGATATTATTAGTGAACCGAACACCAGCCGTAATAATATTACCTCTCGTTTTATCAATAGCTTCTTTTTGATAAAGTCCAAAAGTTGCCGAAGGGTGGATTATATTTGGAAAATCTAAATGATTATATCTGTCAGCGATATTTTTTCTAATCTTCGGTGACCCTATGCCGATTGCAAAACAGAAACCCTGATTATTTAATTTTTCAACATTTTCTTTAGTATCTAGATATACTTTATTAGGATAAACACATTGCTCCGCTTCATCATCTACAAAGAATACGATTTCATCATAAGCAATTAAAGTGCATATATCCGCAACTTCTCTACCCTGCCCTGAAGCTCCAAATATAGCTATTTTCATCACTTCTTCCTTCATGCATTAAGTTACTTTGAAGCGTTATTTAATATCATAAACGGCCGCTTCCAACCATGATACGAACTTATCAGCCAAATCATCTCGCGCAAATTCATTTCTCGCTAAAATATTAGCATTGTTACCTGCTTTAAGAAGATAATTTCTATTATTTTCAGCATTTATCAATGCTACAGAAAAAGCTTCGGGGTCTTGCGGTGCCACAACATAACCACAATCATTTTCGCTCACAAGTTCAGCAATCCATCCTGGATAGTTGGTCAGCACAGGTAAGCCCGCCGACAAATAGTCAAAAAACTTATTTGGCGAAGTTCCAAAGTAAAATGCCTCAACATTTGCCAGTAATTGTAATCCTATGTCAGCCCCCGCCAAAAGTCCTGCCAATTCTTTCTTTGGTACAGGATCCAAGAAAATCACATTATCAAGATTTTCCGCTTCGGCCCTATTACTCAATTTTTCCTTTTCACGGCCCTGCCCCACCAGTACTATTTTTATTTTTGTCCTGCCCTGCTTTTTTAGGAGCACCGCAACATCAAGTACCGCGTCCAATCCGTTTGCTATGCCGTGGGTTCCACTATAAACGGCCATCAAGTCATCATCGGCTACCTGCTCGGGCCGCCATGCATGCTCATTAGCCGCAAAAATATCAAGATCACAGCCGTTGGGAATTAATGCTACCCTATCTTCGTTAATATTATGACGTCTGATGCCCGCAACTATCCCAGGGGACAAGCCGATTAATCTATGGGCAGATTTATAGCTTAACCATTCCAAAAATCCCATCAGCATTAAAATGACCGGATTTCTGATCACCTTCATCTCCCGAGGTAATTCCGGCCATAAGTCTCTTACTTCGAAGACAAATCTCGCATTTTTCAGCCAGCGCGCCACGATGCCTGGAATTCCGGCCGTAAGCGGTGTCGATGTAGCAAAAATAAGATCACTTTTGCTAAAAAGTGCAATTTTTATACTACGCAGCGCGAAAAGGAAAAAAAGCATGGTTCGTTTTAAAAAGCTGTCTGCATTTGAATAATTGAGTTCAAATTCAATAATGTTAATGCCGTCGTAGCTCCCTTTCCGCTTGCCACCAACGAAAGACCCATCAAGCCCCGTTGAGCCACCGGAGTAGGACCCGCAAACCATTGTAACCTCATGACCAGCTTTTATTAAACTTCTGGCCATCGCGTAAGATCGAATGCCTCCTGCTCCTTTGGGCGTGGAAAAATGTTGGTGGAAATATAATATTCTCATAACTTTGCTTTATAAGTCCTGTAATCTTCATTGTAATTTTGCAGTGATGTAATTAAAAACCGACATCCCACATGAAACCTACCCTTATATTGACTTTATTTTCAAGTGGGGTGTTTATTTCATTATCCATAATTCTGCCATCAAATAGAAGATGACCCAGTTTGGTCGGTACGGTAACGTTTAAAGTCAGACTATTTATGTTCTCTCTGGAGATGCTCAATATGTTTTTATTGTCCCCTTCAGTATTCACCGTCACATTTTGATATTTTAAGCTATATTGCCAACCATTTAATTGATGCAAAGTTGCTTTTAGAGAAATATACTTACTATTTGAATCAAGCGTATGACCGATAACTTTATTATTATAGCGGTAACCCGTTTCATATAAACTGTGGTTATACATCACCCCTTTTCGGTGTTCACCAAGAAACCATGCTAGTGAACCTGTAGTATCTGAATATTCGGTTGTAAATCGGTAACTACTGCCATTTGTGCCGAACGGGCCATAAAATGATGCGCCAATTAATCTCGAATATGTATAAGGTGCCGCCACAACGATATCTTCGGCGGTTCCCTCGGCATAAAGTTTCACGTTCATGTTATCTTTAAGCGTAAAGGAATATGATAAATCAAGCATCGCCAGTTGATTTCCCGGCTGCTGTTCGCGCGGACCTCTATTATCTAGATCCCCAAATGCTATTAAACCATTTGTCCATGATTTAAAATTGCAAATCCGGCCCTCTCCACATAACATTAAAGTTCTACTAAGGCCGATTTCAAAATTCCTTATCGGTTCAAATCCCAGTTTCATTCCGACGAAAATTGGTGAGGAGATAGTTCTATCTTTGTCCATTTTAGAAATAAAGATATCCCCGCTCCACGGTCCCATCCAACTGAGCCATTTACTTTTGAATGGCTTTAGTTCAACGCGCCGCAGTCCGATTGACGGCATGGGGCGTGCGTTTGTGCTCAGTAATGTTGTTGTCTCTCGCCCCGGGCCCCACCAACGCTCTACTGCTCCGACGTAAGCTGAAATATTGCCAAATTCGTGTGATAAATAAGAGCCGTCTAGATTAAAGTTTTCAGCGTCATTATAACTAGCGGTAACATGAACACTTGTATCTTCCATATTTAATTCCAGAGTGGATTCAATCACAGCTCTTGTCCGGCTTGTTTCTTCAAATCCGCTAAAATAATCAACTTTGCTGGTATAATAAGCTTTAGCCTTTACATTTATTTTAGCGGGAACTTTCTCGCGAACGCGCGCTAGTGACATCCGGACATAGGATGGCAGCTCCATAACATCTGCTTTATATAAATTAGCGGTGATTTGCTTCCATGACATTGGCCATTTATTAACAGGGCCAGATATAAGTCCATATCGGGCAATAATTTCAACATCATTACGTAGTGCAATATCCCCTACATTTGCCCAAGGAGAAGAATAGGACAAAGAAAAGGAATTTAAAAAAAATATTATACTAACTGTAATTATTTTTTTTATATCAGAAATATTCATCTTTATCCTATAAATCTCAATATATTGTTTGTCAATTTTCTAGCGATTATAAATAAATTATAATTAATGAAAAGGAATTATAACTATATAATTATAATTTTTCACAGTTAATACATTATTATTTTCAACATATTAACAGAATTTATTAAAACTCTATCATATATAGTACCTTATTGTTGACCAACACTACATTCATTCCTACATCATATATGTTCTCTTACCGCGCCCCTGAAATCAACACAGTCATTATAGAAGGATGCCGACCAGCAACTTAAAGCTACTCCCCTTCGTAAATTAAGTAATTTAGCTACGGACTAGGAAGAACGCCGAGAGTTGCTTAATTTCACTCAAAGCCCCAACCTTTCAACAATAAATTCTGCTGCTTCATCAGCCGTATTATCCACCGTATTAACATGAATTTCGGCGGTTTCCGGTTGCTCGTAAGGGCTATCGATCCCTGTAAAGTTTTTAAGCTCACCCGCTCTCGCTTTTTTGTAGAGGCCTTTTATGTCGCGGGCTTCGCAGACCTCTAGTGGGGTGTCGACGAATACTTCTATAAATTCGCCCTCGCCCATCATTTCGCGGACCATTTGGCGTTCGGCTCTAAAGGGGGAGATGAACGCGGTTAACACAATAAGACCGCTATCGACCATAAGATGGGCAACTTCGCCAATGCGGCGGATGTTTTCCACCCGGTCGGCGTCTGTGAAGCCAAGGTCTTTATTTAGGCCGTGGCGGACGTTGTCACCGTCTAGCAAATAAGTATGGTTACCCATGGCATGGAGCTTCTTTTCAACTAGATTGGCGATAGTTGATTTGCCGGAGCCGGAAAGGCCGGTGAACCAAAGGACTTTTGGCTGCTGGTGCTTTTGCTTAGCACGGCTTTTCTTATCAACATCCACAGCCTGCCAATGGACGTTTCTGGCGCGCCTGAGCCCAAAATTAATCATGCCGCAGGCAATTGTCGTGTTGGTAAATTTATCTATAATGATAAAACTGCCCATTGCTTTGTTATCATTATAAGCATCAAAGGCGATTTGCTGACTGAGCTTTATATTCACAAGCCCCACTTCATTCAGTGACAGCGTCTTAGCGCTTTCATGTTCAAGCGAATTAACATTGACCTTATGGCGAAGGTCCGTAATCACCCCGTCAACGGTTTTATTGGTGGTTTTGATCAGGTACGGTCGTCCGGACAGCATATGGTCATCATGCATCCAGATAATATGTGCCTGAAACTGGTCAGTAACCTCCGGGCGATCATTCGCTTTTGCTATAATATCACCACGCGAGACATCAATTTCATCGGTCAGGCAGAGTGTAATGGCTTCACCTGTCTCGGCTGTCTGTTTTTCATCCTTGGTTCCGACTATTGATTTCACCGTGCTGGTCTTGGCGCTGGGAAGTGAGATAATCTCATCTCCAATTGTGATTGAACCCGATGCAATAGTGCCGCTAAATCCTCTAAAATCCAAGTTCGGGCGATTAACCCACTGTACAGGCAGGCGAAAAGGTTTTTCATTGTGCGCTGATGTGATTTCAACCGTTTCCAGATGCTCCATTAATGTTGGACCAGAATACCAAGGTGTATTATCAGAATTTTCCAGAATATTATCCCCGGCGAGAGCGGACATGGGAATAGAGACAATTTCATCAAAACCAAGATCGCTTGCAAATTCACGATACTCCTGATCAATTCTGTCAAATATCTCTTGATCATATTCAACCAAGTCCATTTTATTGATCACAAGTATGATATTCTTTATCCCGAGCAATCCCACTATAAAACTATGTCGTTTCGTTTGCGTAAGTATTCCTTTGCGGGCATCGATCATCAACACAGCAAGATCAGCCGTTGACGCCCCCGTGGCCATATTACGGGTATATTGTTCGTGGCCCGGCGTATCGGCAACAATGAACTTTCGTTTGTCGGTCGAGAAAAAGCGATAAGCCACATCAATGGTAATGCCTTGCTCCCTTTCAGCGGCCAAGCCATCAACAAGTAAGGCGAAATCAATACCCTGACCTTGGGTGCCTATTTTTTTGCTGTCTCTTTCAAGAGTAGCTAGCTGATCTTCCAAAATCATTTTGCTGTCATAAAGCAACCGCCCGATCAGAGTAGATTTACCATCATCGACAGAGCCACAGGTGATAAACCGCAACATATCCTTTTCTGAATGTGCTTTAAGATAAGCAGAAATATCCGTTTCAATAAGAGAAGACATTAAAAATACCCCTCCTGTTTTTTCTGTTCCATGGAAGCATCGGTATCCTGATCAATGACGCGCCCCTGGCGTTCAGAAGTCCTCGCCAGCAGCATTTCGGCAATGATCCCTTCCAATGTATCCGCTTCACTTTCCACTGCCCCTGTAAGCGGATAACAGCCAAGGGTTCTAAAGCGCACTTTTTTCTCCACAACTTCACCGCCTTTTAGCGGCATACGGTCATCATCAACCATTATCAGTTGCCCGTCCCGTTCAACCACGGGGCGTTTGGCTGCAAGATATAACGGGACGATAGGAATTTTTTCTTGGTGGATATATTGCCAGATATCAAGTTCGGTCCAGTTTGAAAGCGGGAAAACGCGAATGCTTTCGCCTTTATTTATACGGCTATTATAAATATTCCATAGTTCAGGGCGTTGGTTTTTAGGGTCCCACCTGTGCTGCGCTGATCTAAAGGAAAAGACGCGTTCCTTGGCACGAGTTTTTTCTTCGTCGCGCCGCGCGCCGCCAAAGGCCGCATCAAAGCCGTGCTTATCAAGTGCCTGCTTAAGGGCTACCGTTTTCATGATGTCCGTGTGGGTGGCTGAACCATGACTAAAGGGGCCAATGCCTTTTTCCACACCATCAGTGTTAATATGAACCAGTAAATCCAGATCATTATCCGCAACCATTTTATCGCGAAAGGCGATCATTTCTTTAAATTTCCAGGTCGTATCAACATGAAGAACCGGAAATGGAAGTTTTCCAGGCGCAAAGGCCTTAAGGGCCAAATGCAGCATCACGGCGCTATCCTTGCCAACGCTATAAAGCATGACAGGATTGCTGGCCGTCGCTACAACCTCGCGCAGTATATGAATGCTCTGTGCTTCTAATTGTTCCAGATGGCTCAATGACATCAATTAGTTCTCCCTGTTAAACAATACTTTAACGCAGTCTTATAAATACTGTAAGGGATAAATTAAAATGTCATAAAAAAAGAATGGAGGTGTTTGCAGTGTCATGCTAACCCGTCTCCGGCGATTTTTCCTATTTAACAGGGAAAATACCGGGAAATTATCAAAATATTGGTGCTTTCTGAAATTCCAATGTCTAAAAATTAAACAAATACAATTAGTTACCTTAAAATTCTCTAGATTAATTAACAGGGGTACACTTCTTATGAACAGAGATGATACGCCCCTAGATTTGTAGACACTTTACTTGTTATAAAATGGAAGCAAGGAGTGATACGCCCCTAGATTTGTAGACACTTTACTTGTTATAAAATGGAAGCAAGGAGTTAAGGTATTATGTCTACAGGAATACGATACACAGAAGAGTTTAAACGCGACGCGGTCGCACAAGTCACGGACCGTGGTTACAG
>JABIPV010000129.1 GCA_018699075.1 Kordiimonadaceae bacterium
CAAATCACCATGACCACCAAGGTATTTTGTCGCAGAGTGCAGCACGATATCTGCGCCTAAAGTAATTGGGCGTGTAAGATAAGGCGTTGCATATGTGTTATCAACCACGGTAATGGCACCTTGTGTTTTGGCAATTGCCGCAACCGCTTCAATATCTACAAGACGCATATTCGGGTTTGCAGGGGTTTCAAAATAAACCACTTTTGTTTTTTCAGAAATTGCCGCGCGTACATTTTCTGGATCACGCATGTCTACGTGATTGATGGTGACGCCAAATTTTGTCAAACCATGTTGCATATAAGCAAAAGTACAGCCGTAAAGTGTTTTGTCGACGATGATCTCATCACCTTGGCTTAGGAGTGTCCAAAGGGTAGATGTGATCGCGCCCATGCCAGAAGCTGTTGCAAGACCTGCTTCAGCTTGTTCAAGACAGGCAAAGCGACCTTCGAGCAGTTCAAGGGTTGGATTTGAAATGCGGCTATAAAAATGTCCTTTTTCTTCACCGGCAAAAAGAGCCGCGCCCTGTTCGGAATTTTCAAAAGTAAATGTTGATGTCATATATACGGGTGGCACAAGTGCACCATGTTCGCCGCGTTCTTCTTGTCCTTGGTGGATGGCACGTGTGGCAAAGCCCATTTGGTTGTTTGTATCATTTGTGTTCATAACATTATTCCTTTAAGTGATTTTATAAATGAAGTATCACACAGATCGCACGCAATGTGCTTGCGTTGTTTGCTATATTTAGGGTAATATTTGGCAGATTATGCCAAGGAATAGAAAATGGACGCAATTGATAGAAATATAATTAGGACTTTGCAGCAGGATGGAAGACTGAGCAATCATGAGCTTGCCGAAAAAGTAGGCCTCTCACCATCCCCGTGTCTTCGCCGGGTACGAAACTTGGAAAAAGATGGTATTCTTATTGGTTATACGGCTCTCGTAGATCATGAAAAATACGGTCTTCCCTTAACGGTGTTTGTTAATATTCGCCTTGAGCGTCATTCTGAAGAATGTATCAAGGGTTTTGAGCATGGCATTGAAAGATTGGATGAAGTGATGGAATGTTATTTGATGACGGGAAAATCCGACTACCTTCTTCATGTGCTAAGCAAAGACCTTAAGGATTTTGAATATTTTGTCCGCGAAAAACTATCAACCATTCCCGGAATCGCGGGAATTGATTCAAGCTTTGTTTACGGACGGGTCAAACGCAAATTAGTCTTCCCCGCCACATAAATTATATTAGATAGCGCCTAGTAAATGAAGTGCTAGGGCCATTTGTGCCATAAAGCCAACAGCAAAAGTTAACGTTCGCACCACAGGTATACCAGCGGTATAGACGGCGTAATGGCCAAGGCGGGCGACGAAATAAACCATACAGGCATTGGCGGTCATAGAATTACCGACAGATAAAATTTCAACTGCTATCACAAGCGGGGCAAAAACAACCAGATTTTCGACAGCATTGATATGTGCGGCTTGAGCGCGAATGGCCCAATCTGATTGTGGTATATCATCCGGCGAAGGATTTGCCATTCCACCCATAATACCGCGCACGAGAGTGCGGTTAAGAATATACGGCAGCCAGAATAAAGCGGTCATTGTGGCCGTAAGAATTAACCAATAAAGCTCTTCAGTCATTAAAGTTCCCCTTGATGTTAATATTTAGCTTCACTTAACAATTTTTGTTTTATTACGAACAGTGTATCATAATTGTAAAGGGCTCACAAATTTTGCGAGACGGGCGTTATTGAAAGGATTTTGTATGACTAAAATGACAAAGCAGGCAATTTATGTTTTAATCATGTGTTTAATATCAATGACTTATGTGAATGCTGGTGAGCGCGTTTTTATATTAGCAGGACAGTCCAACATGGTTGGGCAAGGTAAAGTTGCGGAGCTTTCAGAAAAATACAAAAAACTTCCAGATAATGTATCTCTCTATTCCAGTGACAATGGTTTGGTGAATTTAAACGGTCGTTATAATTCGCATACAAATTTTGGCCCTGAAGTAAGTTTCGCTCATGATTTGGCCGCTCGTTTTCCCGACGATAAAATTATATTACTGAAATATGCGGTTGGGGGCAGCTCATTACTTAGTTGGTCACCAGAATGGACTGCGGAAGGTGCAATCATGACCGATGACCTGCAGAAGGGGCCATTATATGACAAGATGAAAGCTTTTTTTATGGCCTTACCAGAATTTGGGGCAGCTAAAATTGACAGCATTTTATGGATGCAAGGGGAAAGTGATGCGAAATATCCTGCGGCAGCGGCATTATATGCCAAAAATTTGGCAATATTGGTTAATGCATTTCGGTCAGATTTTAAATCAAGTGATGCAACATTTATTATCGCAAGAGTTAACCCGCCCCTGCCAGAGTTCGTGGGGCAAGATATAGTGCGGCAAGCCCAGTTTGATGCCCAAAAAGACCTTAATAATGTGGTTATGTTTGATACGGAGGGCCTTACAAAGTGGGATGATGACCTGCATTATGATACGGCAGGAATTGTAGAACTTGGCAAACGCTTTGCGCGTGCTTATATAAAAATAGTAGATCATAAATAATGAGAAAATCATGGAAGCAATTAATTTAAAAGAAAAATTCAACCTTTTTAACGACCAATGGACACCAAAGGTCATCACCAATTTAGATGATAACCATGTCTATTTAACCAAAATTGAAGGCGATTTTGTTTGGCACAGCCATGAAAACCAAGACGAATTGTTCATCGTGGTCGAAGGCCGCTTCAGAATGGATTTTCGTGATAAGGCCGTATGGGTAGAAGAAGGCGAAGTCCTGCTCGTCCCCGCAGGCACAGAACACCGCCCCAGCGCCGAAGCAGAATGCAAACTACTGGTGATCGAAAATGCAGGCACGGATCATACGGGAGGGGTGGATGATGATCGACGGCAGGAGGAACATGAGCGGATTTAGAAGAATAATTTTTTTATATCATGAGATCAATTATTGAATTAGAATAAGGAAAAATAAATATTGATTGGGGGCAATTTTGAATTCTAATTGTAAATTTATGTATATTCGACGCTGTATGGTTTTATTTTGGATAATAACGTTATCTTCAATCTTACCCTTTAATAGTACACATTTAAATGCTCAGCAAGTCGCCCCAGAACTTGAATATTATCAATATGATAAGCCAAGTGATATTCCTATATTATTATTTGCTCAAGAGCCTGAGTTTAATGATGTTTCATTGTCGCCTGATGGTTGATACGCCCCTAGATTTGTAGACACTTTACTTGTTATAAAATGGAAGCAAGGAGTTAAGGTATTATGTCTACAGGAATACGATACACAGAAGAGTTTAAACGCGACGCGGTCGCACAAGTCACGGACCGTGGTTACAG
>JABIPV010000048.1 GCA_018699075.1 Kordiimonadaceae bacterium
AAAAAGTTTTATAGCCGTTTTCTTTAAATGCCTCGGCAATAGTCGTTTCAGAATATGGTAGCTCATTCAATATTAGCGGCGTCGTAATTGGTTTGCCAATTTCAATATTCTCATTGCCAGGAATCCAGTCGGTAATTTTTAATCGCTCCGGCGCTTTACCAGTTTGCAAAGCCGCACGCGTTGACGAACAAACGGTTGATGCCGAATATGCATCCGTAAAACGCATGCCCGACGTGGCAAGGGCGTCAATATTTGGCGTTTCATGAAAAGTTGAACCATAACTACCTAAATCTACGCCGCCTAGATCATCGACAACAATAACCAGAACATTCGGCTTTTCTTGTGCATGTAAAGTGAAGGTTGAAGCTATAAGGATAATAGAAATCGTAATTAAATTTTTCATAAAGTTCCCAGTTAATTATTTTAACTTAGTTTAAAATGTTGTTTTGTTAAATCAATCAAATAATTTAAAGCTGGATAGTTTGCGCGGTATTTATTCCAAAGAATAAAAGAATGAAACGGCTTACCAATATCCCAATCTAATTTTACCAACTTGCCTTCTTCTACTTCTTTTTCAACCGTAATTTCGGTAAGGGTCGCGATGCCCATTCCTGCGAGAGCACACTGCTTAATCGTTTCTGTATTTATGAATTCCATAAAATTAAATGAATGAATACCGGCTTTTTGCAGTTCTTTATGAACAACCGCACTATAACAACATTCACGGGACCATAATAAATGATGATAATCACCAAGTTCTGTGGTTTTGACCTTTTTACCCGCCAGCGGGTGATCTGGCTTTACATACATAGAAACTGGTTCATCGCAAATTTTTAATACTTCTGTATTAGCCACTAACAACTCTTCCTCAACTAGAAATGCAATATCGAGGGTTCCCATTTTTATGCTTTCATAAAGTTCCTTATCGCTCATGATTTTAAAAGAAATTTGAACATCTGGTGCCTGCTCTTGAATTTTCCCTAATAATTCGGGTAACCTATATGTACTGATGGTTTCAACGGCGCCAATGGTCAGTGGCCCTGATACTAGCGGGCTATTTTGAACGGCTTGCTTACCATCACGGCTCAAATCAACAATTTGACGGGCATATTTATGGAACCGCTTTCCAGCATCCGTAAGTTCTACCCCTCTACGGTCGCGTATAAATAATTCCGCCCCAACACTATGTTCTAATGATTTAATTTGCGCCGTTACGGATGAATGGGCATAATTTAAATGCGATGCGGCTTTACTAAAACTGGCATGGCTGGCTATTTCCAAAAAACTTTTAAGTTCTACTATTTTCATAATTCAATCTTTTCAACATTAACTTATAATATAATTCAATTTATTTGAAATGGATTAGCGTGTAAAGATGTATTCATTCAAATAGGAGTTTACAAATGCCCACACAGGAAACAATAGACATAGAATTAATCGTCAATATCATCGGCTGGATTGGTGCAGCCTCATTACTGACGGGGTATCTTCTTATTTCAAGTGGAAAAATAGTTGGAAAATCATACGCCTACCAAGGTCTTAATTTGCTTGGTAGTTTTGGCTTTATTGTAAATTCTTACTATTTTGGCGCTATTCCGTCAGTGGCATTAAATGTGATCTGGTTATTTATCGGCATTTTTACAGTTATAATTATGAAAAGAAACAAGAGGAAATTGAAGGATGAATAAATTCGAACAAGACGGCGTAACTCTGATCGATGTAAGCCACACGGTTAAAGACGGTATGGTCACCTATAAAGGACTTCCCGCACCGATCATATGCGATTATTTAACCCGCGAAGCGTCAAAAAGCCACTATCAAGAAGGCACATCCTTTCAAATTGGGACCATTACTATGGCATCAAATACCGGAACCTATGTTGACGCCCCCTTTCATCGCTATGCTGACGGTAAGGATTTATCAGAACTGGCATTATCAAGTCTTGCAAATTTAGATGCTATTAAAATAATCATTCCCGAAAACGTGCTTGAAATTAGTGTTGAACATTTAAAGCACGCAGATATTAAAAATAAAGCCGTGCTTCTACAAACGAACTGGTCGCGCCACTGGGAAACAGAACATTATTTTGAAAAACATCCTTATGTAAGTGAACAAGCCGCACAATATTTGCTTGATAATGGCGCTACTTTTGTCGGCATCGACAGCTATAACATTGATGACACATCAGGAAACAAACGCCCTTGTCATAGTATATTACTGCATAATGACATTCCCATTTGTGAACATATGACAGCTCTGGACGATCTTCCAGAAGATGATTTTAAGTTTTTTGCTGTGCCGGTTAAGGTAAAAGGAATGGGTACTTTCCCTGTTCGGGCCTTTGGTATTGTCAAGAATTAGGCATTACTAAATTAATACTATTTTCACTTGATGAAATTGTAACCGGCAAATCACCAAAATAATCACCGTCAACCTGTACAGGTGCGCATTCAGTGGCGGTGATAATTACATTTTTCGCAGGTATGATTTCAACATTCTCACATTCGGATATTTTATTGCGAATTAGGGCAATGAAAAAACCAAGTGCTGATTTTCGACCCTCTGCTTTATTTAAAATAACATATAATTTTTGTTCTTTTATACTGGCATATGCTGCACAAATATATTTACCACCATAATATTTTCCATTTGTGACTATAACCGTTGAAGCAATATATTTTATGTCATCGATGTTCACATTGTATATTGCTTTTTGTGGTTTAAAA
>JABIPV010000136.1 GCA_018699075.1 Kordiimonadaceae bacterium
AAATTCCCAGGATCAAACCTTCTCAGCATAATCATAAATGCCTTTATGGGCCTGCCCCCCGTAGTAGCAGGTCTTATTGTCTACATGATTTTATCTAGAAGTGGGCCACTTGGGCTTCTTGGACTACTTTATACGCCTGAAGCAATGATAATCGCCCAATGTATTTTAATATTCCCTATATTGGCCGCATTAAGTAGACAAATCATTGAAGAAATGAATAACGAATATAATGAACTATTTAGCTCGCTCAAACTGTCATCTGCAAAACGAATTAAAACGTTACTATGGGAAAGCAGAGTAAGCTTACTTACCGTATTGCTCGCAGGGTTCGGTCGTGCGATAGCAGAAGTTGGTGCCGTTATGATTGTCGGCGGCAATATTGAACACAGCACCAGAACCATGACCACGTCCATTCAAATGGAAATTGGAAAAGGTAATTTGGAACTCGCTATGGCTTTAGGTATAATTTTGCTGATCCTATCCTTAAGCATTAATATTTTAATGCATTTGATTAAAAGCCATTATCAAAAAACACAAGGGGGATTCCGCGATGAATGATCGTGCAGCCCTATCACTTCACAATGTGACTTATAGCCATGAAAAAGGTAAAGCCTTAAATGAAACTTCCTTGGAGATACATAAAGCAAAAACAACGGTAATATTAGGGCCTAACGGGGCAGGAAAAAGTATACTGTTAAAATTATGCCATGGGCTTTTATTGCCCTCATCTGGGATAATTATCACACAAAACAATTATGATAATTGCGCAATGGTTTTTCCAAAACCAACTTTACTGCGTAGGACAGTGTTACAAAATATAACATACATATTGGAACTAATGGGGGTCAAGGAAGCAGAGCAAGCTTCCATAGCGGAAAATGCTTTAAAAGAATTTTCGATGGACAAATATAAAAACCACCCTGCCCGGCAACTTTCCAGCGGCGAAAAGCAACGTCTGTCACTTATTCGGGCTTTACTTTTAAAACCTAACATTCTTTATCTTGATGAACCCACAGCCAATCTAGATCCACAAGCAACACGTATTTTGGAAGATATGATCCTAAAAAGTCATGAGAATAAAATGACCATTTTAATGGCAACTCATGACTTAATGCAGGCGAAACGTTTGGCTGAATATATTATCTTTATTGAAAACGGAACGATTATCGAAACATCAAAAGCCGATGATTTCTTCAATAATCCTAGCACCGAAAAGGCCAAGAATTTTATTGAAGGGCGATTATAGATATGAAGGCAAAATATATTTATACTTTCTGTGCCTTTATATTTTTTTTCTCCCTATTTTTAATGCTGAGAACGACAGAGCGCCCGCTGACATTAATGGCAACGACAACTACTGAAGATTCTGGACTTCTCGCGATATTAATCCCTGAAATAGAAAAGGATACGGGCCAAAAAATCCAGGTAGTTACTTTTGGTACTGGAAAAGTATTACGATCTGCTATGGACGGCAATGCCGATATTATTTTAGTTCATGACCCAATAAGTGAACAAGAATTTATTAAAAACGGTTTCGGTAAAGATCGTCATAGCATTATGCGTAACGACTTTGTTCTTGTCGGGCCAACTGACAACCCGGCAGGCGTTGCGAAAATGGAAAATGCCCAACAGTCTTTTGAAAAAATTTATAGATCAGGCCTGCCATTTGTTTCAAGGGGCGATGAAAGTGGCACACATAAAGCCGAAACACGTATTTGGCAAGCTGCCGAAATAGACAGTCCATTATTATCGCACAACAATTATATCGTTACAGGCACGGGAATGGGTAGGAGCTTAAATATTGCCGTTGAGAAATCAGCATATATACTATCCGACCGTGCTTCATGGCTTACGTTTCAAAATAAAAGCGGTTTAAAAATACTCAAAGAAAATGATCCGCTTTTTTCTAATATATACAGCATTATTAGTGCTAATCCAGAACAACATTCACATATATCAGAACAGAATCAAAGAGTTATAATTAACTGGTTTCTGACTGAAAAATCAAAAAAACTTATAGAAAGCCTTAAATTTCAGGATCAAATTCTGTTTAAGTCATTGCTGTAAAATCTATATTCTTATAATTGTTATAAATTAACCCTATGTTAAACTTGGCAACCTAAAATATTCTATCATTACTGATAAGGATAAGTAGGTATCCATGAGACAAGTGAGTACAGAAGTTTTTAATTTAGAAAAAAATAAGTCAGAACACTTATTTGATACACAGAGCATACTTGATAGTCTGCCTTGTGGTATCGCTTTATTTGATGAAAACTTAGAACTTATTAAATGGAATGCTAATTTCCTAGAACTTCTCGAAATTAATGAATCTGCTTTAGAGCAAAGTACCAATATTAGTTCCCTTCTGAGTGTACAAAAGAAAATTCCTTACGTTATCGTGGCGAATAAAAAAACAGCTAAACTTATAACTGAAATGTAATCAGAATGTAATTTAGAGAGCTCTTTTAATTGGGTATATAAATATATTTTAAATAATGAGAGATCCATTAATTTAAGCGTAGATTTTATACCGAACAGAGGGATCATAATTACCTTAGCTAAAGTCGAAGTAAAATCTGACCACCAGCTTATAGAATTTCAAGCAGCAAAAGATTATTTAGAATCGCAAACAAATGATGCCATTGCCGTAGCCGAGGACCTAGCAGTTGCCAAAGAAGAAGCTGCAAAAGCTGCTCAACAAACACAAACAATTCTAAATGCCATGGAAGAAGGCTTGGTGACTATGAATGGACAGGGCAAGATATTATCTTCCAATAATGCCATGTCTGTTATTTTTGGATATACGCCTTCTGAATTTGAAGGTAAAGACATACATAACCTTATTAAGTCCTCAGAAATTAAGACATCTAAAGATGCTGAAGAGTTTTTAATTAATCAAGTTGCGGAATTTAACGTTTATAAAACGGATGAAACTGGTTTGTGCAAAGATGGTTCTACTTTCCCCTTAAAAATGGATATTAGAGAAGTTTACTTAGGAAAAAACAAACATTACACAGTATTGTTTAGGAACGTAACCGAACGTTTAAAATCAGAAAAACTAATTAAAAAAATGGCCTGGCACGATAGTTTAACCGGTCTAGCCAATAGGAATATGTTTTCGGAAAAATTAACCGATGCTTTAAAAGTCGCCCGTCGTTCTGACAAACAAATTGCCGTTATGATTCTTGATCTCGATAAATTTAAACCTGTCAATGATCTCTTTGGACATGGAGTTGGCGACAAATTGTTGAAAATTGTCGCTGAGCGCCTACTCGAATGTGCTAGAGAAGTTGATACTGTTGCCAGATTAGGAGGGGACGAATTCGCAATTGTCTTTTCTAATATAGAAGATGAGAACAATATTATTGTCATTGCCGACAGAATAATCGACAGCATTCAACAACCAGCAGAAATTAACGGTAATATTATTCAAATCGGTACGAGTATCGGCATTAGCTTTTATAATAATGACGCGGATTCGCCGGAAGAGCTTATCCGCATGGCTGACGTTGCGCTTTATCAAGCAAAAGACGATGGCCGTCGGATATACAGATTATATGATCCACTGATGGATGCAGAAACCAAAGCCCAAAAAGAAATGGAAGTTGACCTAAATAAGGCATTGGAAAATGATGAATTATTCTTGCATTTCCAACCGCAATTTGATGCGATCGATAATAAAATGGTTGGTGCAGAAGCCTTAATACGTTGGCAACACCCCGAAAAAGGTATGATATCGCCTTATACATTTATTCCTATCGCAGAAGTAAGTGGTATTATTATTCCTATTGGACAATGGGTCTTAAACACGGCCTGTTTAGCCGCCAAAAGTTGGCAAGATAAAGGCCTGCCAAAAATCCGCATTTCAGTAAATATTTCTGCGCGACAATTCCAGGCAGAAAACTTTGTCTCGACCATTGAAGAAGCAATTAATATTTCAAAATTAGATCCCCGCTGGTTAGAACTTGAAATTACCGAAGGTATGGTTATTCAAAATACCGATAATGTGGTTACTAAACTTGAAGAATTAAAAAAATTGGGTGTTTACCTTTCAATTGATGATTTTGGTACAGGATATTCTTCCCTTGCTTATTTAAAACGCTTCCCAGTTAATACATTAAAAATAGACCAATCTTTTGTTCGCAATATTCATGAAGATCAGGATGATGCCGCGATTACGGATGCGGTCATTCGCCTTGGCCATAGTTTAGGGCTAACAATTGTCGCTGAAGGTGTAGAAACAGAAGAACATGTTCAAATATTGCGTGATAAAGGATGTGATGTTTTCCAAGGATATTATTTCTGTCGACCAATCGATGGCGACGCATTCATTGAATTCCAAAAGAACCACAATTCAGCATAAATCAATTACAGCAGACTAATTTTCATCTTCTTCAGGAATTAGTTCTTGATTAAGGTTCTTTTTATAAACCCACTCATAAAGTGTTTGCCACTTCCCCTTTATATCACCATTATTCTCACGCCTTTGATGGGTGTTAAGTAAAGTGCCGTCATCCTGCTTTTGCCATGTCAGCATATATTCAAAACCGCCAATATTATCTTCACTTTTTAATACGAAGCGATCTTTTTGTGGCCCCCCTTTTAAAATTTGAACTCCCGCCTGATTATCAACCCACATTTGCACCCACTGTGAACCATCAAAAGCCGTAATACTACGCCCGCTCATACGAAAGGGTACATAAGGTGAAGAAAAATGGTCATCAAGCGAAACCCAACTTTGCTGGATAGCACACCCTTTTAAGACCCTTCCGATACGGTCATACCCCGCAAGTTTACCGCTGGATTTATGAAAAACTTGCCATTCTCCCACCGTAAAATCCATATCGCGATAAAAAGGTACCGCACAAGGAACAACACGGTTAGAAATATCTTGTGCCCATAAAGAAGAGATCATAATTAAATATGACAGTATAATAAATATGTGCTTCATGCTTTAATGGCTCCATACGACGAACGTTAAATGTTAATATATCCATAGAAATTGATATGCCCAATATAAATTTACATAAACCTTGGTATAATTCACCTACAATAATAAAACCCGGATCACATATAACGGTTTTAGGAGGTGGTATTAGTGGTGTTTGCACAGCGCATCATCTCCAAAAGAACGGTTATGAAGTTACATTAATTGAAAGAAATGGGACTTTAATGTCCGGCGCATCGGGTAATCCGGCGGCCATTCTTGACCCGTTCATCGCCGCTAGCGATACGATAGAAAAAGAATTTTACTTAAATGCTTTTCAATATGCCCTATCATTCTACCAAGAACTTAATGATGATATTTTTGAGCAATGCGGCCTTGCTAAAATTGCTCAAAACAATGATGAAATAATGCGATTTGAAAAAATATCAAAATGTTATACTGAGGATGTTTTATATTTTGATGATGACCGCTTAATATTTCCAGCAAGCGGCTACCTTCGCCCGAAAAAAATTGCTTCTATCCTTAACGATAATATAAATGTGATGTTAAATACACATGTAGACCGATTATCAGAAAACACCGATAACACTTGGTCATTATATGATGTTAATCATCAACAGATCACACGTTGTGATGGAGTTATACTTTGCAATTCATTTGAAGTCGATAATTTTGAACAGGCAAAAAATTTAACCTTAGATAAAATTGCCGGTCAGATTTCTTTTATACCAGCTCAAAATAATGAAAAAAATATCTTATGTTCAGATGGTTACCTTACTCCTAATATCGAAACAGAGCATGGTAATATCAATATATGTGGTGCGACTTTTGAAAAAAATATCAGTTTAGAAATAACCGATAAATCCCATCAAGAAAATATGCGCAAAAGCCCTATCCCGATAGATAATAAAACTATTCTGGGAGGACGAAGGGGCATTAGAGCTATGTCTGGTGATCATTTACCCTTATCTGGACCAGTCGCCAATTATGACCTTTATATGAAGGAATATTCCACTCTGCACCACGGACCGTCTCATAAAAAATTTGCCGGTGCACCTTATCATAAAAATCTATTTCTAAATGTGGGCTTGGGGGCAAGAGGTTTTCTAACCGCTCCTTTAATTAGTCACATTTTAATCGCGCAATTGAGCGGTAAAGGCACCCCTGTAAATGAAAAAACACGCCACGCGTTACACCCTGCTCGTTTTATTATTAGAAAATTATCAAAAAAATAGACATTTTCATATTCTGTTATTAACATTCATATGAATCAATAAAATGGTCGAGGAAGAACATGTCCGAAAATAAAACGTACCCCGTCAGCAAAAGTGCAGCTGATGCAGCGCTTATCAATAATGATCAATATATTGAACTGTACAATAAATCTATTTCGGACCCGGAGGGATATTGGCATGATATGGGACAACGCATCGATTGGATTAAGCCATATACACAGGTAAAAGACGTTTCTTTTGCCAAAGAAGACCTACATATTAAATGGTATCAAGACGGCACCCTAAATGCTTGTGTCAACTGTGTTGATCGTCATTTAGAAACCCGCGGCGAGCAAACTGCAATTATTTTTGAAGGTGATGACCCTTCCGTTTCGCGCCATATTACGTACAATGAACTGTTTGAAGAAGTATGTCGTTTCGCTAATGTTTTAAAATCTAGAAATGTGCAAAAAGGCGACCGCGTCACCCTATATATGCCGATGATCCCCGAAGCAGTTTATGCCATGCTGGCCTGTGCGCGTATTGGTGCCGTTCATTCAATTGTTTTTGGGGGATTTTCACCGGATGCCCTTGCCGGACGCCTTATTGATTGTGACAGTCAGGTGGTCATCACTGCCGATGAAGGTATGCGTGGTGCAAAACCAATTCCACTTAAAAATAATGTTGATAAAGCCCTGGAAATTCCGGGTACCGATGTCACCACTGTTATCGTTGTGAAAGCAACAGGCGGAAACGTTGGCTATGTAGAAGGGCGAGATGTCTGGTACCGTGAAGCTGCGGATCAAGTGTCGACAGATTGTCCTG
>JABIPV010000174.1 GCA_018699075.1 Kordiimonadaceae bacterium
AAAGGCATTCCGCCACTACGGGCCATGTTACTTGAACAAAATTTCAGCACCAAGTCTGAAGTGATAAAAGGCACATTAGATAGTGAAGATAATCCTTACGCTACAGATGAAGTAGTCAACCGCAATGATCAATATATGTTCGGCCCATCAATATTGGTCGCGCCCTTTTATGATAAATTCCCAGAAGAGCGCGATGTGTTACTTCCGGTTGGAAACTGGTATGATTTTTATAGCGGCGAGCTTGTTGGAAACGGCACTAAAATAACAATTACCGCTAAATCCCTTGATAATAAAATCCCTCTTTATGTCAAAGAAAGCTCCGTTATTCCTATGCTAACTAAAGCAGTTATCAATACTGGTGAAGCCTACGGACATCCTTTGGAACTACGTCTTTACGGCACAAATTCTGGCACTGTAAGAATATATGAAGATGACGGAAAAACATTTGATTATCAAAAAGGAAATTATCGCATACGCGAAATTACCGTAAGCAATGGCGAATTTGATGAAGTTATCTCAAAAAACGGTTCAAAAGCTATGTTTGGCAAAATTGAAAAACTAAGAATTATGACAAAATAGCCTATAAATGATCCACCCCTTCACGAAGGGGAAGTTCTTTGGCTTTCCTTAATGCAATCAATTCTGCAAGCTTCTCAGGATATTGGTCCGCCACATTTATGCTTTCAGAAGGGTCATCAACTAAATTTACCAGAAAATACCCTTCAATTACATCTCTTGACTTTCCTTGAGTAGTTTCGCGAACATTATGAAGAAGTTTCCAATTTCCTTTACGTACGGCCCACTGACCACCCATTTCCCATGTAAGTTCATCATGTGTCGCCGGCGCACTTTTATCTTTGATCACCGAAACCAATGAAAGACCATCAAGTTTGATATTTGATACATCAATACCTGTAAGCTCCGCCACTGTTGCAAACCAGTCTAATGAACTTGCCAACTGATCTCGCACACCACCCGCTTCAATATTATTCTTCCAGCGAATAATTGCTGGCACCCGAAGACCACCTTCAAATAAAGACTGTTTAGCCCCGCGGTAAATGCCTGCTGAACCACCACCACCGTGGGCACGTTGTTCCGTTGAATGGCCATGATCAGATTGGAATATGATGATTGTATCATCATCAATATTCCGCAATTTAAGCGCTGCGCGAATTTGACCAATACGGGTATCCAGTGAAGACACAAATGCATTATATAAATTGCGCGGATACGCCACCCCACGATCATTATAATAATCCAGCCATTCTTGGTCGCCTTGGTAAGGATAATGGGGCATATTTATCGCGTAATAGAGAAAAAAGGGTTTTTCATCATCCTGATCAATAAAATCAATCGCTTCCTTCACCATTAAATCCGGAAAATATTCACCGTCAGCGTAAACCTCCTCACCATTTCTTTGAAGGTCATGACGGTTTGGCCCGTTCCAGTAAAAGAAGTGTGAATAATTATCAATCACACCTCCAAGGTGACCAAAAGCATGGTCAAAACCCTGCGCATTTGGTTTTTGTTCGGTGTTATGTCCTAAATGCCATTTCCCCACGAGAGCCGTACGGTAGCCTGCCCCTTTCATCATTTCTGCAATGGTAACTTCGCTCGGCGGCAATCCGGAATTCGCGGCTGTAATTTCGATTTTGTCTGAACTAAACACATTTCCCGGAACGCCTGCACGCTTTGGTTCACGGCCCGTCAAAAGCCCCGCCCGTGACGACGAACAAATGGCAGAGGCCGCATAGAAATTAGTAAAGCGAACCCCTTCTTCTGAAAGTGCATCAAGATTAGGTGTTTTAAGGTCCGTCGCCCCGTAAGAGCCTACATCAACCCCGCCCTGATCATCCGTCATAATCACAATAACATTGGGTTTATCAGCGGCAAATAAAACCGTTGAGTAAAATCCAGATACTATCCATGTAACAAGAAAAACTATTAAATGTTTATATGCCAAATTAACCCTTTATATTTTTTAATCGTTCCAGAAAATACTATCCATAACCAAATGCTGTGCACCATTATCGTCGCACATGGCGTAATATCTTTCTTTACCACCGCGCATGGCAACACCCGCATAATCGCCTTTTTTATTAAGTATATAAAATTGCAGGTTAAAGGCGATTTCACCTTTATCATTTAAATATCCTGGTGTTTTTTCAGCCATATTCTTAACACGGTTAAGCGCATACATTCCGGCATCTTTCGGATGCATTCCATCGCGCATTTTTTCAACGATTAAGAACGAGCATAAATGATAAAGGTTCATTTCACCAAGTCCCGTTGATCCGGCTGCGCCCACATCATTATCCAAATATAGTCCTGCACCTAAAATCGGGCTATCACCCACGCGTCCCGGTACTTTAAAAGCACGGCCAGATGTTGTGGTATTGCCGCAGATATCGCCTTTATTATTCACTGCGCTACAGTTTATGGTTCCATGAATATGATCGACATCAATTAAACCTTCATCGGCCATTTTAAATGCAATCTCTAAGCCTTTCTTTTCAATAAAATCTAAGTCCAGTTCTGCAAAAGTTCTATTATCCCCTTCACGTTCAATCCGCGCTTTCCAATCTAGATAACGTTTAAATGAAACTTCACTGTTTAAATCGCCTTCAATTTTATGACCATTTTCACGGGCAAAATCAGTTGCCCCTTGCCCTGCAAGAAGATGATGATTGGTTTTATTCATTACATCTAACGCGACCATTGATGGCGCCTTTACCCCTTGAATATATGCAACACCTCCCGCTTTTCTCCGTGGCCCATGCATACAGCAGGCATCAAGCGTCACATCACCATTTGCATCAGGAAGTCCACCATATCCTACGCTTGTATCGACTGTGGAAAGTTCAGGAAGGTTAGTACAAGCCGTTGTCGCATCAAGCACATCTTCACCGGCAGTAATCATACGGTAAGCAATCTCAACTCCCGTTTCACCATCGTCATTTTTAAGGCGATGACCATTATGCGCGGAAACCACCAATGGCTTATAACTGCTCATAATGCTTGGGGCCTGTGCCATTGATGTTGATGTTGTTGCTATTGTTGAAGCAGCCGCCACTGCACCTGCCGTTGCCAGTACTTCGCGTCTGTTAAATTTTTTAGTCATTGTTCTCTCCCGTTAAATGTTATCGATCTGTGTCAGTTGTTCTGTGTAATAAGTGTGTTTCACCGTCCTGCATATTTTCAGAATCAGGATCCAATTGATCATAATTTGCTGGTAACATGGGATCATAATGAACACCAAATTCTGATAACAATATGGTTCCCTTACTATCCAGTATACGAAGGCGTAAATTTTGTGTAGTAACTGGTTTAAATGTATGAAGCCGCTTACGGCCAATTGTCGTGCCTTTTGCAATCACTGTCCATTGGCTATTGATCATAGCTTCAACTTCATATGATTTTATCCGTTGCCCCATTCTTATAGGTTCAGATAAGCGTACTACATTAAATTCATGTTCCCGCGTCATGTTAAATACAATTTGTGCTTGCTTAATCCCATTGTCAGTCGCCCAATAACTTTCCCTATCACGATCAACAAGCTTATTAGGGCTATATTCGTCGTCTCCTGCCCGTTGATTTGTTGGGTATATATTCGCTGCACGGGTAAAGTTGGTCATAAATACTTTATCGCGTGCTGCCTTAAATTCATAGAGCGCCGTAACATCCCGATCATCAAATAATCCGTCTTTGTTTGGCGGCACATTAATCAGAACAAAGCAATTTCGCCCTGCTGATTTATAATATATTTCCATCAAACGTTCGGTTGTCTTCGCAGGCTGGTCTTGGTGATTAAACCATCCTTTTCGGATCGATACATTACACTCGCCCGGCGTCCAATATTGACCATTTTCAGAACCGTAAGTTAGTTCAGGCACCCATGGACCACCTACCGAGGTTTCCATATTATAGCCAGACCAATTTGTTGGTTTGGCATGGCCATGTTCATTACCAATCCAGTGAACATCCGGCCCTGCATCAGAAAAGAGCACGGCATGTGGCTGTTTTTGGCGGATCATGGACCAGTATGTTTCGAATTTATAATTCATTTCTTTGACATTTGGCCCTTTGGCGCCATCAAACCAAAATTCACGAAGTTCGCCGTAATTGCTAAGCAATTCATTAAGCTGTCCCATATAAAAACCATTATAGGCGTCGGTACCGTAAACATCTGCATTCTGGTCCCACGGTGATAGATATAATCCCATCCCCAAGTCATATTTTTTAGTTGAAACTTCTAAATCACCAACCACGTCACCACGGCCACGTCGCCACGAAGAACTTCCCACGTCATGATCGGTATAGGCACTGTTCCATAACGCAAAACCATCATGGTGCTTTGCTGTGAGAACTATTGTTCCAAACCCTGTTTCTTTGGCTACTTTCGCCCATTGATCGGTATCAAGCTTCGTAGGCTGGAATATTTCCGGATTTTCTGTGCCGTCACCCCATTCCATATCTGTATATGTATTGACACCAAAATGAACAAACAATCTCATTTCTTCTTGGTCATAAATTAAATGTCTTTTGGCAGGTAGTGGCATAATCGGTTCTGGTGGTGCTGCAACAGTTTGCGCAAATGTGCTTGTTGAGCTGATAATTAAACTGCTCGCGAGCAATACAAACTTAAGTGTATTCTTCAATTTTAGTTCCTTATTTTATTAAGCGTCAGAAAAAACGCCATCTAATATTACAAGTTCTGGTCCATTTTCCGTGTGAACCGCGTAACCATAATCTTTTCTTGCGTGCATAGTGGCGCCGCCATGACGTCCTTTTTTATCGAGTACATAAAAACTGAGGCCAAAACTTGGTTCACCCATTTCATTACGGTATTTATCGGTTGTTTGTTCTGCGATCCTTTTTAATACATAAACCGCAGCGTCTTTTGGATGCATACCTTCGCGCAATTTTTCAACCACCAAGAAGCTTGCACAACTATATATATTACTCTCTCCACGTCCTGTAGAACCCGCTGCGCCATAACCATTATCCACATAAAGACCCGCCCCTAGGATCGGGCTATCACCAATACGGCCTGGTTTCTTCCACCCTAAACCGGATGTGGTTGTCACACCGCAAATATCGCCTTTGCTATTCATTCCGTTGGCATTGATGGTACCGAAGAAATGCTCGGGATCAATATCACCCCGCTTCATCATCGCCAACGACACATCCATGCTGTGCTTTTCAAAATTGGCTGCTGAATCGATTTTTGCTTTACGGTCGGTTTCTGCTTTCCATTCTTCGTACAGCTTACGGGTTTTATCGGTATTAAGATCATCAAGTATTTCATAACCCATTTCACGGGCGAAATCCTGCGCCCCTTGCCCGGCGAGCAAATGATGGTCCGTTTTATACATCACATCACGCGCGACATTGGACGGGTTAACCACACCTTCGATATAGCCAACAGCACCGGCCATTTTTTTTGGTCCGTGCATTACGCTACTATCTAAAGTGACGTTGCCATTTGCATCAGGAAGTCCCCCGTAACCGACACCACCATCTTCTGGGTCTTCTTCGTTCAAGTTTACGCCTTCGATCAATGCGTCAAGTACATCCATACCTTCAATAATTTTACGGTAGGATATCTCTACCCCCATAAGGCCATCTTTATTTTTAATCCAATGACCATTACCAGATCCAACCACCATCGGGCGGTAACTGCTCATAATCGACGGGGCTTGCCCAAACGCAGCGGTTGATGTGACCAAAGCGCCCGTAGCAACGCCTGCGGCAATAACTTCTCTTCTGTTTAATTTTTTCATAATCTCGACCTCATCAAATCACTTTATAAAACGCTTTCCATCTGCATAAGTTCCGGTCCGTTTTCAGTATGTACCGCATAACGACTTCTAGCATTACCGCGCAAAGCAACGCCACCGTAACGACCTTTTTTATCAAGAGCATAAAAACTAAGGCCAAAATTCGGCTCACCCTTTTCATTTAACAGTCTCGGCGCAACCGTTTGTTCCATAATACGGCGAACAACATAGACACCCGCATCAGTTGGATGCATTCCTTCACGCATTTTTTCAACCAGTAAAAAGGATGCCAGACTATAAAGGTTTGCTTCACCACGTCCCGTTGATCCTGCTGACCCATAATCATTATCCAGATAAAGTCCTGCACCAAGGATCGGACTATCACCAACACGGCCCGGCACTTTAAATCCACGGCCCGATGTGGTTGTTACTCCGCAAATATCACCTTTTGCATTCATTCCCTGGCAATTTATAGTGCCGTAATAATGTTCTGGATCGATTTTACCTTCGTCGATCATTTGCATTGCCACATCAAAACCTACGCTATCTATTATGGCATTATTTTTTTTAGTAACTTGCCCGGGACCGGCTTTTCTATCGACCCGTTCTTTCCATTCATTATATCTTTGTAGTGAGTGTGGCGTATTCAAATCATCCAGTATCTCATACCCTCGCTCACGTGCGAAATCTTGTGCTCCTTGCCCCGCAAGAAGATGATGATCTGTATGGTTCATCACATCTTTAGCGACAAATGACGGTGCTTTAACACCTTCAATACAGGCTACACCACCGGCCATTTTACGTGGCCCATGCATCACACAGCTATCAAGAGTTACAACACCGTTGGCATCCGGAAGACCACCATATCCCACACTGGCATCCTCACCAGAAATTTCGGGCAGATTGACGCAAGCAATGATGCTGTCTAATACATCTTCCCCGGCGAGGATCATGCGGTAAGCAATTTCGATCCCCGTTTCACCATTTTCATTCTTTAAACGGTGACCATTCCCTGCCCCGACCACCAATGGTCTATAACTGCTCATGATCGCCGGCGCAGCAGCCTGCGCAAAAGCCTTGCTCGCCCCTATTGCGGCACCAGTTACCATTGTCCCCGCAAGTACCGTACGTCTATTTATTTTATTCGCCATGAAAACTCTCCCAGAATTTTGTGTGATTCTTATAAAATATAATGATCTTAATGGGATGGAGAGTCAAATATTGAGACGTGCAGAGACTATTAGAGTTCTATAAATGAAGACAAGTTTCCGGCACTTTTAAGGGGCGTTACCATGTAATGAATATCACTACCGGGAAAATCTGATTTCAAATTCAAAAGGATAGTTTCTGCTTGCATCTCCTCAATATGAAACTGGAACATTACTCTCGCCGTTCTGCCCGTCACTTTTTCTGAAATAGACATATGTTTTTCGCCAAGCCCGTAGCCATTCACAGGAATGCTGTTAAATCCAGTTAAACCTTCCTGCTCCAATAACCAATCGGCAACCACATCTTCAATATTTTTAGATATAATAATGCTAACTAAACAAACCATTATACTTCACTCCCCTGAATATGATTTTGTCCAAACCGCCTGTACAATATTGGCAGCAAAATTAAAGTAAGCAACGTTGATGTAAATAGCCCGCCGATCACAACAATCGCAAGGGGACGCTGAATTTCAGACCCCGGCCCCGATGCAAATAATAACGGTATAAGACCAAACGCGGCGATACTCGCTGTCATCAATACCGGTCTTAACCTTCTAACCGCTCCTTTGGCGATTACCTCTGATATGGAAAATCCAAGCGCATATAATTGATTAAAATAGCTCACCATCACAACACCATTAAGAACTGAAATACCAAGTAAGGCAATAAAGCCAACCGACGCCGGAACAGAAAGATATTCCCCTGAAATCCACAGCGCAATAATTCCGCCTGTCATCGCAAATGGGATATTACTTAAAACCAGTAATGATTGACGTACAGATTTAAACGTCACAAATAGCAACAAGAATATAAGGCCCAGTGCCACGGGCACGACGATGCCTAATCTTTTTGCAGCACGTTGTTGATTTTCAAATTGTCCACCCCATTCGAATGTATACCCACTTGGAAGGTCAATATTCTGAGCGACGACTTCTCTAGCTTCATCAACAAATCCCACGAGGTCACGCCCAGCCACATTGGCAATCACAACGACCATGCGTGATCCTTTTTCCCTTTGTACGGATACAGGACCTTCGACACGTTCAATTTTTGCTACTAGTGAAAGCGGAGCCTTTTTACCGTCCGGTAAGGATATTAATAAATTACCAAAATCCGCAGGTGAATTTCGTATATCGTCGCTACCCTTAATTATGATCGGCGTACGTCTTGCCCCTTCATAAACGAGGCCAATATTAAGACCCTCTATTTGTGCCCTCAGCAATTCGGTTATTTCTTCTACTGAAACCCCAAGTCGGCCTGCCGCCATATAATCAACAGAAAGTCGTAAATATTGAGCTCCCTCATTTGCAGGTTTATAAACGTTATCTGCACCCTCAATATTTCCAACCAATCTAATCAGCTCTTCACCAATTTGATTTAGCTGATTTTGGTCTTCGCCAAATATCTTAATGGCAATATCACCGCGCACACCAGTAAGCATTTCTGATACGCGCATTTCAATGGGCTGCGTGAAATTGTAGCCAATACCAGGAATTGTCGCTAAAACACCATCGATATTTGCCAGAAGATCTTCTTTACTATCAACGCCCCATTCATCTTCGGGTTTAAAGACTAAAAAGCCATCGGTTTCATTTAAACTCATTGGATCAAGGCCGATTTCATCGGAACCCACACGTGATACAATTCCTGATATTTCAGGAACTTTATCCATCAATATT
>JABIPV010000205.1 GCA_018699075.1 Kordiimonadaceae bacterium
AGCTTCACCCAAAAATTGAGTGATAAGCTGTGTTCGGCTTGCGCCGACGACTTTACGCAGGGCAATTTCCCGTGCGCGCATGCTGGCACGGGCCGTGGAAAGGTTGATAAAATTTATGCTGGCGATGAATAGTATAAGCAGCGCAATCACACTAAAGGCATAAACCACATTGATGTCGCCGCCCGGTTTCATCTGGAACAAGCCGGTTGAGTATAAATGAATATCAGGCACCGCCATCATACGCATGCGGAAAACTTTACTCGGGTCATCGTTTAGGCCCGGTTGCTCTCTTCTTATAACATTGGCATTTAAAAAAGCAGGAAAACTTTGTTCTATGGCCTCAGCGGAAGCCCCCGGCGCAAGTTTGACATATGTATGGACGTTTGAAGAAAGCCAGAATGTAGCGATCCACGGGCTGTCGATATATTGTTCAGGATCAAACATTGCTATAAATTCAAGTCTAAGGTGGGTTTTTTCAGGAAGGTCTTTCATTACAGCGACAATTTTATAGGCGTAATCTGCATCATCAGGGTCAAGTGTCTGACCAATCGGGTCATTATCGCCAAAATATTTGGTCGCCATAGATTGGTTAATGATGACTGACCTGTTATCGCGAAATACATCTTCGCGATTTCCACTTATCATTTCTATATCGAATACTTCAAATATTTGCGGGTCAGCGAACCAAAAGGCCTCTCTAAAAACGTCAGTACCACGTTTTAATACATGGTCGTCTCTAAGCAGTCTTGCCATGGCTGAAAATTCACTTTGATAATTTTCGGCAAGGCTATCACGAAGTCTGCCGGGTGTGAGAGCGTGAAACGGAAAGTCGCCTTCATTTTGTTTATGTGCCGATTCCAGTTTATAGAGCCGGTTGGTATCGCCACCCCAGTCGTCATAGGAAACTTCATCCTTTACGAATAGAAAAATTAAGATACAAGCCGCCAAACCAATAGCAAGACCACCAATATTGATCAGGCTGTATAATTTATGGCGCATCATATTGCGTAAGGCGATTGTAAAATAATTTTTATACATAATATCTGTTTTCCAAATTAAAATTTCGATACAGATTAAATATTGCAATTAACGTGCCACTAATAAAACATAATATAATCAACGGTTTAATTTTTATGCTGTCTCATCAATTGACCTTAATGTTCAAAAACGAACAGTGAGTGTCCGAATTCGTACACTTACTGTAAAAGCATTTGGCGAATGCCGCTTTGGTCGAAAGTACCCATTAATCGAGATAAAAAATATACTAATACCAATCTTAACATCGTTAAAGAGGCATATTAACCAAACAAATGATTGTTTATCGAATGATTCCGACATATAGTGTTTTTCATTATTCATTTAATAGTTTATTTGAAACACAAGGGATAATTAATTTATGGCTCATTCTGCTGTCGAAAGACGCAACAATAACCGATCAACTATACTGCTAGATGAAGCTGCGAAACAGTTTGCCGTTAAAGGGTACCGCGGCACTACCGTACGCAGTATTGCCCAGAATATTGATATGCTACCTGGCTCAATTTATTACCATTTCAAATCCAAAGAAGCATTGCTCATGGCTGTCTATGACGTTGGTGTTAAAAAGATTACCCAAACAGTTAATGATGCCATTAATGAAGCGTCCGACCCTTGGGGCAGGCTAGAAGCGGCCGTCTCCGCGCACCTTGAAGGCGTTCTTGATGAAAGTAATTATGCCCGCATCATCATTAATATTATTCCTGCCGAAGTAGCAGGACTTGAAAAAACCTTAACTGAATTACGTAATGGATATGAAGTTATTTTTGTAAAACTGATTGATGATCTCCCCCTTGGTAAAAGCGTCGATAGAACAATGTTCAGGTTGATGTTACTCGGCGCGATTAACTGGGCCAAAGTCTGGTACAGACCTAATTCTGAAAGTCCTGCAAATATTGCGCGAATTTTTATTAAATTCATGAAGGACCCAATAGACACTTAATATAGGATAATAAACAATGAGAACTGATAATTCCGGGATTACGTGGTCCTCTCGAACCGTGTTTATATTAGCGGCCGTTGGCAGTTCTGTTGGTCTG
>JABIPV010000204.1 GCA_018699075.1 Kordiimonadaceae bacterium
AGCGCAGAAGATTGGGAAAACGATTTATCATCTTCGTCGGAAAGTGTCGCGAACACCATGAAGAACTTAGGTTTAGCAAGATAATAAAGCTCAACGGAGAATAGTCTTTAGTATGAAACGCATAGATATTATTTTCGGCATAATCGGTTTGGCAATATCGGCTGGCGTTTTTTATATGCTGGGTGATTTTCCGGAAGATCAGCCGGGAGAAGTCGGGGCTGGTTTCTTCCCCAATATTCTTGCGTACGGTTTAGGTGTTACAAGCCTTATTCTAATTATCAGTTCTGTGTTTGAAAAAATATCCGAAGAAGCTGAACCGTTTAAATTAACGGATGCTGGTATTCAACGAGCAGGGATATCACTTATTGCCACAGCCATCTATTGTTTGGCAATGGATATGTTCGGTTTTATTGCCTGCACGATGATTTTCTTGCCCTTTATGATGTTCCTACTTAAAGAACGAAAATATTTTCAAATGGTTGTTGTCAGTGGCGCGATCACCGCAACAGTTTTTCTTGTGTTTAGCTCGTTTCTCAATATCACTCTACCGTTAGGGACAATTTATGGATATTGATCTCTTTTTCGGTGCGCTTCTTGGTATATTAGAATGGAAACCACTCTTGATGATTTTCGCGGGTGTCGCGGGTGGAATTCTTATTGGTTCCTTGCCGGGTTTAACCGCGACAATGGGTGTAGCGCTTCTTGTGCCTTTTACCTTTGGACTTCCGTTTAACGAATCTATTGGTATGTTGCTTGGTATATTTAGTGGCTCTGTTTATGGCGGTTCAATTTCTGCGATCTTAATTAATACGCCCGGTACTCCTGCTGCGGCTGCGACGTTACTTGATGGTTATCCGCTTAGTCAAAAGGGTGAAGCAGGACGTGCTTTAAGTATGTCGGTTTTTGCATCATTTGTGGGTGGCTTTACGGGTGCACTCATTATGACATTTCTTTCACCGCAAATATCTCAGCTTGCTCTTGAATTTAGTGCTGCAGAATATTTTGGTTTGGCGGTGTTTGGTCTTTCTATTATTATTTCGGTTTCAGGAAAATCAATACTTAAAGGTATAATGGTTGGTTTTCTGGGGCTTTTAATTTCAACCATGGGAATGGACCCTGTTTCCGGATATCCGCGTTTCACATTCGGCTCAATGAATTTATTCGAAGGTCCCGCCTTTATTCCAACGTTAATAGGTCTATTTGCTTTTGCAGAGGTTTTTAAGGGCGTCGAGCAATTAACAACTACCAAACAAGTTGTTAGTAAAATCAAGAGCGTTTTTCCATCTCTTACGGATATTAAACGGGCATGGAAAGACATGGCAAAATCAAGTGTCATGGGAACGTTTATTGGTTCAATCCCAGGCGCAGGTAGTGATATTGCAGCCTTCGTTGGATATAGCGAAGCCAAAAGAAGATCAAAAAATCCTGAAGAATTTGGTACGGGTAAAATCGAAGGGGTCGCGGCCTCGGAATCGGCTAATAATGCCTGTTCGGGCGGTGCAATGATCCCAATGCTTTCGCTTGGTGTGCCGGGTGATGCTGTGACGGCTATCTTGCTTGGCGCATTTGTGATCCAAGGCATTCAACCTGGTCCAATGCTTTATAAAGAAGACTTGGATACGGTTTATTCTGTTTTTTCAGCAATGCTGGTTGCCAATGTTGCCATGTTAATTGTTGGCTTCCTTGGCATTCGTTTCTTCGCTCGTGCGATCACGGTTAGAAAAAGCATCTTACTTCCTGCAATATTTGTTATGTCTATGGTCGGTGCATATTCCATGAGAAATAACATGTTTGATGTATGGCTTGCACTTGGGTTTGGTGTGCTTGGTTATTTCTTACAACGTTATCGCTTTCCTGTGTCGCCAATTCTTCTCGCGCTCATTCTTGGTCCAATGGCTGAATCAAATTTAAGACGTGCTCTGATTATAGCTGATAACTCGATGGTGGACGTTCTCACAAGACCGATTACCGCTGTGTTCTTAATTTTAGGGGTGCTAACATTAATTACTTCGATCCTTAGGCAGAGGCGGCTTAAATAATGCCAAATATTCATGAAGCAACTCTCATCGGTCTTGATTGGGGCACTACATCATTAAGAGCACATCTGATTGGTTCAGATGGGGTTATCTTAAAAACACTTTCATCACCAGATGGTATTTTGTCATCCGAAGGTAAGAAGTTTGATGAGGTTTTTGAAAGAATTGTTGGACCATGGCTTAAGGAGAAACCAAATTTACCTGTGATCGCATCTGGTATGATCACCAGTCGAAATGGTTGGTTGGAAACGCCTTATTTGCAACTTCCCGCATGTGTATCTGACTTTGCAAATGCTTTAACGAAATTTAAAGTGAGCGATAATCAAAACATTCATTTTGTCACTGGTACAAGTTATGAAAATGAATTGGGCGCTCCTGATATTATGCGTGGCGAAGAAACGCAAATCATCGGTCTTATGCCAGAGAATAAAAATAAGTTCGAAGTTTATTTGTTACCGGGAACCCATAGCAAATGGGCGGTAGCGGAAGATGGAAAAATTAAAAGTTTTATGAGCTATATGACTGGTGAAGTATTTGCCTTGCTAACGAACCATTCCATTCTAGGCACATTAATGAGCGAAAATAAAAGTCCTTTAAGTGATGGGTTTCTTAGAGGGGTAAAGACAAGAATTCAATCAGATGCATCGTTATTGCACCAAGTGTTTAGTGCTAGAACATTAACGCTCTTTGATCAATTGCCGAACAACGAAATTTCGGATTATCTTTCTGGGATTTTAATCGGTGAAGAAGTGAAATCAGCAAAACATAATCTTAATATTGATGTGTCACAGAAGGTTCAAATAATTGGGCGTGGTGATCTTACGATGAGATATTCACTCGCCTTAAATGAAGTTCAAATCGCACATGACCTAGCAAATGAACATGCAGCAGCGATGGGGCTATATAAA
>JABIPV010000047.1 GCA_018699075.1 Kordiimonadaceae bacterium
ATAATAAAAGTGTCTATGATTTACTACCCAATTGGAAACGCCAAATTATAATATCGGATAGTTCAAGTGAAGTTGCATTTGAAAGATCACGAAATCCAGATGTTGCCCTTTTTAGCGGCAGTTCAAAATATATTATTTCCCGCAGTCATAATGTCACCCGAGAGATATTATCAGAAGACAGCTTTAAAGCACAGACAGATCAAATAACAATTAATCCACAAAGCTCACAATCATTTTATGCAGTCCACAGCTACGGCCACAATGAAGAAGAAGCTGAAAACGCACGTACTTTCCACCAGCAAGTATTGAACACACCAGATAGCTTTAATGGGCAATCTATTGACCGCTGGGAGCAGTATTTAACCAAAGGGTTAAATACTGGTGACGTATCAAACCCCAACGACAGGATGACTGTCGCTGTAAAATCTATTGAAACGTTAATTGGTAATTGGCGCTCAAAAGCGGGCGCTATTCTCCATGACGGTGTGACACCTGCGGTTACTGATAAATACTTTAACGGCATATGGCCTTGGGACAGTTGGAAACATGCTTATGCCATGTCTTATTTCGCGCCTGAAGTTGCTAAAAATAATGTACGTGCCGTGTTTGATTACCAAATTAAAGCCAATGATACACTTCGCCCTCAAGACCTCGGCATGCTGCAAGACACGGTTTTTTATAACAAATCACCTGCCCGAGGTGGTGACGGTGACAATTGGAACGAACGCAACACTAAACCATCACTGGCCAGTTGGGCCGTTTGGCAGATATACCAACAAACCAATGACATTGCCTTCATTGAAGAAATGTACCCTAAGTTAAAAGCCTATAACAGTTGGTGGCTGACTAACAGGGATCACAATCAAAATGGTATTTTAGAATATGGCGCCACAAGTGATCCCCAGCACAATACGGATGCTGGCCAGTTAACATTTAAAGTTAAAGGTGCATTAAATAACCTAACTCAATCTTGTGTCGCTTCTGAAAATGACTGGTTAATGTGTGAAGGTATGGAACTATACCAAGAAATCCTATCCTCAGAGCAATATGAAGAACTTGAAAGTGGTGCACAGGAAGCCGCAGGCTGGGAATCCGGAATGGATAATGCCGCCCGTTTTGGTTTTATCACCCTTGAACAATTAAAAAAGTATGCCGCTCAAGAATATCAAGGAAATATTGCCGACGCACAAAAAGATTGGGCAGTTGGATTTTATGAAAATCGTGACAAAAATGGTATACTTTTAGGATATTCCTTAAATCAAGAAAGTGTTGATCAAAATAGCTATTTCTATATGGATAACTTACTAATTTCAAAAATGGCGGACCTACTTAATAATTCTGAAGACCAAGAACATTATGCCCAACAAGCGGACAAAATCAAAAACTACATCAATGATCATATGTATGATCCAATAAGCGGTTATTACTACGACCTAAAATTTTCCAACCAAAATTCAGAACTTATAACTAAAAGAGGCAGAGGCACCGAAGGTTGGACACCTTTATTCACCCAAATAGCATCGAAAGCTAATGCGGACGCAGTGGTAAAAATTATCAATGATCCGAACGAATTCAATTCCTATATCCCCTTCCCAACGGCCAGCAAATCAAACCCGGCCTATGACCCAGACATTTATTGGCGAGGGCGTGTGTGGCTTGACCAGTTTTACTTTGCCATAAAAGCACTAAAAAATTACGGATATGACGAAGTGGCAGATGAATATTTAAATCGTCTGTTTGAAAATGCAGATGGTCTGGTAGGAAGCGCACCAATAAGGGAAAACTACAACCCAGAAAATGGGGAGATGCAAGGGGCTACCAACTTCAGCTGGTCTGCCGCGCACCTATATTTACTTTATAGGGAGAATTAATATGATGAGATATATATCACCTATGATGGATTAAACCATCCAAGAACCGCCAACACAAATCACATTAGAGAGAGCGAGATAATCATGGGATGATTTTTCGTTAATGCCACCCGTTGGACAGAATTTAAGCTGTGGCAAGGGCCCCATTATTGATTTAAGCATTGGTATACCCCCGACTGCTTCAGCAGGAAAAAGTTTAAAATACTGATACCCCCTATCAGCTAGTTTCATTGCTTCTGAGGGAGTAGCCACACCTGGTAAAAATGGAATTTCACTGTTGTCCGCGGCATCAAGGAGTTCATCTGTATGTCCCGGGCTAACGACAAATTTAGCACCGGCAATTACCGCAGCTTCATATTGTCCTTTATTAGTAACCGTCCCTGCCCCAACAACCACATCTGGCATTTCACGCGTTATTTCTGCAATTGCCAATATACCACATTCCGTTCTTAAGGTGATTTCTAATGTGTTAAACCCTTTAGAAACTAAATCTTTTGCCATAGGTATAGCATCACTTAATTCTTTCACCACTATTACCGGGATGACCGTCGTATGGGAAAGAAGGTTTCCAAGAGTGTGATTGGTATGTGCCATTTTTAGAAGCCTTTAATTATAAAAATATTCCAGAATAATAACCAGCCGCACCAATTAGAGCTGGTTGTTCTTCTAGAATTAAGTAAGTTGCGATGTCTTTAACAAAAGGAAGATTTTCATTTTCTTCAAATTTTTCTCTAAAATTACTTTCGACAAAGATATCTTGAATTTTTGGGAGAATACCCCCTGCAAGGTATACACCGCCCGTTGCATTAAATGTCCCTGCCATATCACTGACATAACAACCAAGCATTCCGGAGTATATTTTTATTGCCTGAATACTGTCAGCATCCTTTACATTGGTCGCTAAATCATTCACTTCCGAGGGATCTATTCTTTCGTTGTTTTTACCGTTAATTATACCGAGGGCATAATAAATGCTGCTAATCCCTCTTCCAGACATAAGATGTTCTGCAGACATTCTATGATGTTCCGGGCTTAATATTTTGAAAATTTCTTTTTCTAAATCACCACTTGGACCAAAGGCAACATGACCGCCTTCACTGGCGATGGCTTTCCATTTATCACCTGCAGCAACTAAGGCAGCTACGCCAACTCCTGTCCCAGGGCCTATGACAATTTTATTAGCCCCCTCTTCAATTTCTCCACCGCCAATTTTCAGCAATTGATTTTCTTTCAAAAGCGGTAAAGAGCAAGCGTTGGCATAATAATCATTGAGTATCTTCACTTCTTTCATTTTTAAAAAATCTGCGATTTCAGACTGTTTGAATTGCCATGTCCCATTGGTCATGGATACGTCATCTTTATTCACAGGTCCTGCAAAAGCAACCGAAGCACGTTCTGGCTTTGCTTTCACTTGAAGTAAGTAATCTGCTATAGCATCTTCCAGATAAACCCAGTTCTCCGTTGGGTATACTGTAATTTTTTCAAGACTGATATCATTATCATCGCTAATATATGCCATGGCAAAACGGGCATTGGTTCCGCCTATATCTGCAACTAAAATTTCAGAAGCCATTATGCTTCACCTCCCCATTCAAAAATTGTTGCACCCTTTTCAGCAGGCCCAACACTGTTCCTAAATCCAGCGAATAATTCCCGACCCAAGCCAAATGAATTGGATGAAATATCTATTGTTTCAGGAATTCGCTTTTTCAACTCTTCATCATCTACATGTAATACCAAATTTCCATTCACCGCATCAAGCTCTATTATGTCACCTTCTTGAATTAAACTGATGACCCCACCATCAATCGCTTCGGGGCTAATATGAATTGCAGCAGGCACCTTGCCAGAAGCACCGGACATACGGCCATCAGTAATAAGCGCAATATGATATCCCTTGTCTTGAAGAACCCCAAGTGGCGGTGTTAATTTATGCAGTTCTGGCATTCCGTTTGCTTTTGGTCCTTGAA
>JABIPV010000046.1 GCA_018699075.1 Kordiimonadaceae bacterium
GAAATATATTCTGCGGCAAAACACCCTAAAAGTTTTGTATCACTTGATGATGCGGATCATCTCCTCAGTAAGCGTGCGGATGCGGATTATGTGGCCGATGTAATCTCCGCATGGGCCAGACGCTATCTCAAGAATAACGATACGGAAGTTGCAGAACTGCCAAGAGCCATCAAAGATACAGTGGTAGTATCAGAAACAGGCGCAGGTAAATTCACCAATGCAATCGTTACCGGGTCAGGGCATTTGATGAATGCCGATGAGCCCCCTTCTGTTGGTGGCACCGATACGGGTCCAACTCCATATGACTTATTACTTGCCGCTCTTGGTGCATGTAAATCCATGACCATGCGCATGTATGCAAACCATAAAGGATATAACCTTGATCATGCCGAGGTGCGCTTAAGTCACGATAAAATCCATGCTGAAGACTGTGAAAACTGTGACACAAAAAATGGAAAAGTGGATCATATTCAAGCGGAAATCTCTATATCAGGTGACCTTACTGATGAAGAGAGACAAAAAATATTTGAAATTGCCGAAAAGTGCCCTGTACACCGCACCATAACCAGTGAAATTATTATTGATGCTCACTTAAAAAAATAAACACTAACTTTTTATCAATAAATTCTAAATGTAACCGTTTACATTTTAATTTAGTTAAGCTAGGGTATTATAAAAAGAATGATTACATTTTTGATTTAAGGGTCTAAATGCTATAATAATATAGGGTGAGAATTAAGACTAAACTGAGGGAGTTTAATGTGAATAAATGGGGCCGTAATATTGGGGTATTAACGTCAGCTGTTGTAATTTCAATAGTTGGTTATCAGTTTCTGCAAACTAATCCACTAATTCAAGATGAAGAAATAATCAGCTTCAACCAACATATTCGTCCTATTTTAAATAAAAATTGCACCGGTTGTCATGGCGGCGTAAGGCAACAAGGCAACGTTTCCTTTATCTACCGTGAGCAAGCCTTAAGTTCAGGAAAATCTGGCCTTCCAACCATTATCCCTGGTGATCCTGAAAATTCAGAACTGATGAAACGTATCACTCACGCGAATTCAGATGACCGCATGCCGTTTGACCGCCCCCCCCTTTCCACCGAACAAGTAAGTTTGCTTTCTAAATGGATAGAACAAGGCGCGGAGTGGGAAGATCACTGGTCCTTTATTCCGGTTAAAGAGCAGCAAGTTCCCGAACTATCATCACCCGTAAATATTAAATCACCAATTGATAATTATATTCAGGTTCGTCTTGAACAAGAAGGCATGTCACCAAAAGGGGAAGCGACAAAAGCGGAACTTATAAGAAGAGTGAGCTTAGACCTTACTGGTTTACCGCCAACCTTAGAAGAAATTGAAGCTTTTCAAGCGGATGACAGTGACATCGCTTATGAAAAAGTCGTCGATGGTCTACTTGCCTCACCCCATTACGGGGAACGTTGGGCGTCTTTATGGATGGATTTATCCCGTTACGCAGACACAAAAGGTTTCGAAAAAGATCCAGAACGTACAGTTTGGCCATTCCGTGACTGGGTAATAGACGCGTTCAATAATAATATGTCCTATGATGATTTCGTCATCAATCAATTAGCAGGTGATTTACTTCCTGATCAAGATTATTCAAAATATGTTCCCACCACTTTCCATCGTTTGGCACCAACCAATGATGAAGGCGGAACCGATGATGAGGAGTTTCGCATGCTCGCGGTTATGGATCGGTCCGTGACCAGTTGGGGCGTTTTAAACGGCCTGACCATGCAATGTGTGCAGTGTCATGCCCATCCCTATGATCCCATTCGCCATGATGAATATTATAAATCACTGGCATTTTTTAACACATCGGTTGATGGCGACTGGTCAGAAAATGATTATCCTCATTTATATGTTGCAAAAGACAGTGCGCAAGAAAAACTGGCTTACGACCTTCAAGCAGAAATTGATATTTTAAAGCAAAACCTGACAGGTTCCGGCAAAGATATTGAAGCCGCCAGTAATTGGAATGCCTTATTAATTAACAAGGCACAATATGATCCTATAGCAGGGATGGAATGGCGTATCAAAAGAGTTAATGATAAACGCGAACGTGATGCAAACCCCAATAATGACCAACTGGTAAAGCCGCTTGAAAAAGCCAAGGCCGCACCTGAACCAATGATCCCCATGGAACTTAAAGAGGGTGACGCATTTGCAATAGAAGGTAATATTCCCAACGTTGCGTTCATTAATGTTATTGCGCCGATAGAACAAACAACCCTCACCGCGCTTAAAATTGCCATCCCGCCAATGGATGCTGAAATGGCGCGCCATACCCCTGAAGAAGGGTTCATTATGGAAAGAGCGGATGCATGGGTAATCAGTCCTGATGGTCAACGTCAGAAAATCGAATTTGCTTACTTTGCCCCTGATTCAGAAGAAAATCTAAACTTCATTCATAGTAAACCTACCTGGATTAGAGAAACACTTGCTGGAAACAATGAATTTCATTTCGAAAATGAAGATTTATATGCCTTAACTGGATCATTCGCGGCAAAAACCAAGCATTTTCATAAACGCTGGACAGTAGGTATTCCAAAAAAACCTATTCAATTATCTGAGGGTAGTTCTATTGAAGTTCGCTTAGCAACGGGTGAATATTATGACCAAGGACTTATGCCGGCACCCGTTCGTCGCGTAAGCTTGGAAGCCAGTTCTGATGATAGTTGGACTGATTTTGCCGCAAATGCTGAACGTCAAGAAACGCTTAATCAAATTGTTGTAAAAGAAACGCAACTGGCAAAAATTCCCGCCCATGAAATTCCGGTTATGCATAGCCAAGACCAATCAATTGCCCGCGAAACACGCCTTTTTGAACGAGGCAACTATTTGGCCAAAGTGGGTGACGCTTTAATACCTGGAACACCAAAAATATTCCCTGCCATGATTGCGAACCAAGCCCCAGACAGATTAGGTTTTGCCAAATGGTTCTTTGGTCCTGAGCAACCCCTAACGGCGCGCGTAGCTGTAAACCGCTATTGGGAACAGCTTTTCGGTAAAGGTATCGTCGAAACTCTGGAAGATTTCGGTACTGTGGGTAACAAACCCACCCACCCTGAACTTCTTGATTGGTTGGCATGGAAATTCCAACATGAATTAAACTGGGACATGAAAGCATTACTTAAAGAAATAGTGCTTAGCAGCACGTATCGCCAAAGTGCGGTTGCCACTCCCGAAGATCTAGAAAAAGATCCTTTTAATGTCTTGATCGCAAGAGGCCCACAACAAAGATTAACGGCTGAAATGGTACGTGATCAGGCATTACTTGTAAGTGGATTACTTTCCCGCAAAATGGGGGGTGCTCCCGTTATGCCACCGCAACCCGAAGGTGTTGATCAAACCGTTTATAGTGACTTCATGTGGGTCGATGAAAAAGGCGAAGACCGTTACCGACGTGCCATATATACATTCTTAAAAAGAACAACTATGTATCCAAGCTTTGTCACCTTCGACGTAGCACAAAGGGACATTAGCCATGCACGGCGCATGCCAACCAATACACCACTTCAAGCATTAGTCACGTTAAATGACCCTGTTTATTTGGAAGCAGCAGAAGCACTTGCACGACATGTTGTAAGCGAAGATGAAACTCTTGAAGGTCAAATTGCATTGGCCGCTGTCAAAATATTATCTCGGCCAATTTCTGATGTAGCCGTTAAAGAATTAGCGGCCCTTTACAATGATGCTTTAAACATGATCGAAGGTGATGAAAAAGATATCGCTGCACTGACCATTGTCACCAGCACATTGCTTAATATGGATGCGGCACTGGTCCGTTAAAAAGAAACACGAGGAAAATATAAGATGACGCTCGAAGAAGAACTAAAAAGAGAAGCTTTAAAAGCGCATACAAGAAGAGACTTTTTAACGGGATGTACAGGGGCTCTTGGCTCACTCTTCATGGCAAATGCAGGAATGACTTCTGCTTTCGGCGCAGAAAGAATTCAAGCTGGACCGATTAATTTCGCTCGTGATCCCAGAAGCCCGCTTGCGCCGCTTCCTCCTCAATTTGCCCCAAAAGCCAAGCGGGTTATTTTTATGCATATGGCAGGTGCGCCAAGTACACTTGATCTTTTTGATTACAAACCAGAACTTGAGAAATTAAACGGACTAGACACCCCTGCATCATTCTTGGAAGGTAAGAAATTCGCATTCATTCGCGGTGTGCCAAAATTATTGGGACCCGTTTATCCATTTAAACAATATGGTGAGAGTGGTGCGTGGCTTAGTGACCGCCTTCCGCATATATCCGACCATGTTGATGATATCTGTTTCATTAAATCTATGCGCACAGAACAATTCAATCATGCCCCCGCACAGTTATTGATGCAAACAGGTGAAACCCGCGCGGGCTTCCCTTCCATCGGTTCTTGGGCCACATATGGGCTCGGCACAGAAAATCAAAACTTACCTGGCTTTATGGTCATGTTATCGGGCGGCAGTTCACCGTCCGGCGGCACACAGCTTTGGAATAATGGTTTCTTACCCAGCGTTTATCAAGGTGTGAATACCCGTTCTGAAGGGGAACCCGTATTATACCTGAACAACCCCGAAAACGTTAGCCGCCCTATGCGCAGACGAATGCTTGATAGCTTAAATCGACTAAATCAAGAAACACATCAGGAATATGGTAATCCAGAAACCATCACCCGTATCGCTCAATATGAAATGGCATACAGGATGCAGATGGAAGCCACTGACGTACTCGATAATATGAAAGAAAGCGAAAAAACACGTGAGGCATATGGTATTGAACCGGGCAAAGGAAGCTTTGCCAATAACTGCCTGCGTGCACGGCGTCTTGTGGAACGAGGTGTTCGTTACGTTCAACTTTATCATTGGGGGTGGGATACCCACGGCGATTCAAAAGCAAGCGCCATTAACGAAGGATTTAAAGACCGCTGTAAAGAAGTTGATCAGCCAATAGCCGCTCTTCTTACCGATTTAAAACAACGCGGAATGCTTGATGATACATTGGTCGTTTGGTCAACGGAATTTGGCCGCACACCGATGCAGGAAAACCGTGGAGGCCGAGAGATGGCCTTCATCGGCCGTGATCATAATCCAAACGCCTTCACCATATGGATGGCAGGCGGCGGAGCAAAAGGCGGCGTAAGTTACGGTGAAACCGACGAAATGGGGTATGAGATTGCGAAGAACCCTGTCGAAGTAAGAGATTTCCACGCAACCATGATGCATTTACTTGGTTTTGATCATCATAAACTCACTTATCCTTTCCAAGGACTTGATAATAAATTGACGCGCGTGCGTCCGGCCCGTGTTATTGGGGAACTGCTCGCATGAAGTATCTAATCTTGACGTTGCTACCGGCGGTTCTATTGATTTGCCTAACTCTGATTTTTGCGCCCGATGGCAATATCAAAAATGACTGGTTTCGGTTTTTAGGTGGATTTCACCCACTAATTACACATTTCCCAATTGCCCTTATTTTATTCATACCTATTCTTGAAATTGCGGGACTTTTTAAAGCAAACATAAATACCAAGCCTGTAATCGATATTTTAATCAAAGTCGCACTTCTTGCGTCAATCGCCGCACCGCTTCTTGGTTGGAGCCTCGCATGGGGTGATGGTTTTTCAGGAGACATGGTCACCGCCCATATGTGGGCTGGTGTATTGGTACCTTTATCTTGTGGTTTAATGTTACTCGCCCATAAAAGTAACCAAATGTTTATGTATTTCATAACGATGGTCGTGAGCGTGTTATTGGTTAGCTGGACCGGCTTTCTTGGTGGACAACTTGCCCATGGGAAAACCCACTTGACAGCGCACATGCCCGATAGTTTGCGTAATGTGCTCGGTATCGAAAAGCCAATTGTTGTTGCGCTTGATGATCCAAATACATTTTTTGGTGGGCGTATTGCCCCGGTTCTTGCTGCCCGTTGCGTTACGTGTCACGGCCCTGATAAAATTAAAGGTAAACTAAGATTAGACAGCTTCGCATTTCTTAATGCAGGTGGTGCAAACGGCGCTGTTATTACGCCGGGAAATTCTACGACAAGTGAAATCCATCGCCGTATCACGCTTCCCACATTCCATGATGATTTTATGCCCGCAGAAGGCAACCCAGCCATGAGCGCTGAAGAAATAGAACTTATAGCCTTATGGATTGATCAAGGAGCGACCCTTGATATTGCTGCAGAGGCAATGGCAGGTGCGCCTGTAATCGACATTTCAGGCTTACCATTAGAAGTTATTATTCCTGACTATGATCCCGTGGGTGCAGAAACTGACCGTGCAGAGCTCGCCAGTGCAGTTGCTGAAATCCAAGCTAAGTTTCCATATATATTAAATTATGTATCAAGAAACACAGGTGATCTGGATTTCAATGCAACGATGATGAGGGATAAATTTGGTGATACTGAGTTTGCTTTATTCAAACCTGTCTTATCCAGAATTATACGTGCTGATTTTACGGCTACTTCAATAACGGATGCCAGTGAAGAATTACTTCTCGGCCTGACCAAGATTGATAATTTACGTTTAAATGAAACACAATTAAGCGATCAAACAGTCGCAAAACTATCTTCATTAAAAACGTTACGGTCGCTTAATATTAGGAATGTAAATGTTAGCGCCGCGACAAAAAATAAACTTGCCACTATTGAAAAACTATATACGAATTAACGGGACCGACCACTGTCCCGATCCTCATTTAATAGTGTCGTAAGTTCTTCGACTACCGCAGGGTTTTCAAGATAAACATTGGTTGTTTCGGCGGGGTCAGTTTCCAAATCATAAAGCTGACCTTTTGCCTCACCTACTTCAGCGTCAATGAAGGCAGGTTGCGTGAAACCGCCACTACCGAGTTGCTCAATCAATTTCCATTTACCTTTACGAATGGCAAACATTCCATCCAACGAATGATGAATAGCATCTGCTCGAACTGGCACTTCAAATTCTTCACTTAAAATAGCAGGTAAAATATTATAACTGTCTTCGCCTTCATTTTCTTTTAATTCCCGACCGTTTAAAGCCGCGAGCGTCGCCATCATATCGGTGAGAGTTAAAAGGTGGTCACTTTGGCTGTTCTCAATCACTTTCCCAGGCCATTTTACGATAAATGGAACACGGTGTCCGCCTTCATGAATATCAGCCTTCTGTCCGCGCCACGGAAGATTGGCAAGGTGGCCATATTTTTCGATATCCTCTAAATTCCAATGTGCACCATTATCACTGGTAAATATCACCAATGTATTATCAGTAATCCCTGTTTTTTCTAAGGTATTTAAAACCTGTCCGACGGTCCAATCAACCTGCGCAGCAAAATCGCCATAATATCCAGCACCACTTTTACCCATAAAATCTTCTCGTGGCATCCAAGGGGTATGCGGTGCACTTAACGGAAGATATAAAAAGAAAGGTTTACTTTCCTCCGCAGATTGCTCTTCGATATATTCTACGGCCTTTACTGTAAGTCTATCCAAAACTTCTTCGTGTTTAAAACCATCTGCAACGAGGCCCGCACGCCAAAAACCGTCACCTCCATCACGGCGCAAATGGCTTAACGGCGTAGTTTTATCACTAAGCGCAACATCAGGACGGTCATTTTTTACATATAAATAAGGAGCCATATCAAGGGAAGCTGGAATGCCGTAAAAATAATCAAATCCCAGATCAATTGGACTATGATCAAGCGGCGCAGAATAATTTGTTTCTTCTGCTGTACCAAGACCTAAATGCCATTTACCAATCACTGCCGTGGCGTAACCTTCTTCTTTCATCAAACTACCTAGTGTGGAGCGATCTTTATCAATTAAAGCCGATGAATATCCATTAAGAACGCCTTTTTTTAATGATGTACGCCAAGCATAACGCCCCGTTAGCAACCCGTATCTAGTTGGCGAACAAACCGCTGAAGGTGAGTGGGCATCGGTAAAACGCATGCCTTCATTCGCGAGTTCATTTAAATGTGGGGTAGGTACTTTCGAGGCTTGATTATAGGCCTCTATATCACCGGATCCCATATCATCCGCCATGATTAGTACGATATTTGGAAGCTCTGCTGCATGTACAGTAAATAATGAAACGGCATAACAAATTGAGGCGGTAATTATTATTTTACGCATTTTTATTCCTTTACTTCTTGTAACCAAACCCATTGAAACTTAATGGCTTTGCTATTTTTCGGCTCTACATTCATTTCAATTTCATAATAGCCGGCTTTTGGAAACTCTATGGTCCCAAATCTGGAAGAATGATAATTATCAATCACCCAATCTTCATCGGGTTCACCAACTGTTTTACCTGTCGGTATTACATCGTGATTTATTGAGGCGTTTGATGCTTTGATTGAAATCCTGCCCTCATCACCTTCTTCTTGGAAGCTATAGGACGTATCCACCTGATAGCTCCCCGCGGCTTCAATATAAACTTTCCATTTATATGTACTGTTTGAAGTCACATCCACATGTGGTGGAATGGTACCGAAACGTGCGATAGGTACAATTTCTTGATTGCCATCAGCCGATATCCAATTGGAAGGAAGCAGTGAATAGCCCCCTGTTACAGACATAGCGGCTAGATCAACGGCAACATCAGGTTTTTTATCATATTCAACCACGATAACCGAAATAAAATCATCCGGCTGTTGCGCGGGTAAATCAAGATGGGCGACGACTTCTTGATGATTAAACGGGATTGACGATTGGCTTTTATCCGCAAGCGCATAAACTCTCGTTGGTTTTGTTTTAATGCCGGAGAGAGTAATTTCTTTACTAAGTGGCCAATTGTAAATATGCAAATATAGGTTATGAGTGCCGTTATCCGTTTCACGGTAAGTAATTTGCCCCCAGTCATGCATTTCTTTGGGCAAGTCGAATGCACCACTTCCATAAATAGCTTCACCGTTTACATTGAGCCATGCGCCCATTTCTTCTAGCCTTTTGGTCATCTCTGGGTGAATATCGCCGTTGGCCCGCGGACCAATATTTAGCATATAATTACCGTTTAAACTTGTGTTATTAATGATCGCTCTAAGCATGGAAGACGTCGACTTCCAATCCGTATCTTTGGCAAAATACCCCCATGAATGAGATATTGTTCCCGCCGTTTGCCATGGGTAATCTTTTTTAAACTGGCCTAGTTCATTATCTTGTAATGACTGAAAATCCACATCATTATCTTCTTCAACAGACAACCCAAGGCGAGAATTTACCAATGTATCTGGTTGAAGTTCACGAATTAATGATTTTAATTGCATCAACTGTGCTTTAGTCACAACAGTTTCAGAATGGTTTTTCCACATATCAAACCATATAAGTCCAATTGGGCCATAATCTGTAAGAAGTTCACGCATTTGCGGAATGACTTTTTCTTGCCAATATTGATCATAATCTTCCGCTGAAATACCGTATACTTCACGTGTATGATCCCAACTATTTGGATGCTCCCAATCAATCCAATGTGAATAATAAATGCCAAGCTTCAATCCATGTTTTTTACAGGCAGCTGCAAGTTCCTTTAATATATCCCGCTTGGGTCCTGATTTATTGCCAATATCGTAATTACGCACTTTACTGTCCCATAATGCGAAACCATCATGATGCTTTGCCGTAAAAGTCACATACTTCATTCCTGCCTTTTTCGCGAGGATCACCCATTCTTCCGGATCAATAGCATCCCAGTCAAATTTATCCAATAAAGTCAGATATTCATCACCGTCAATGCGGTTGCGGTATTGAAGCCATTCGGAATAATCATTTCCGTGACGGAGCTTCTCCCCTTTCCAGAAACCTTCCGCGCCACTATATACCCCCCAATGAATGAACATGCCGAAACGGTCATCGGTAAACCACTCTGCTCGCTCATTTGTGTTGGCTTGGCTTAAGGCATATTGATTGCCCCCTAATAGTAGGGTGAGGCATAAACAAATAGTGCGAAACATTTTTGTCATAAAATTTTATCTTTCGTGATTGCTTTCAGGAGTATTTCTTTTAATATTACAAACAGTAAACCAAATCACGATTACCAATCAATAAAAGAATTTATCATATGAAATCAGTACAGCTCTATTTTATCTTAGGCCTTTTTCTTTTTGCAACGGCAATAATGGTAACGGTCATAAGTTCAGACAGTACCTGGGCGCAGGAAGATAAATTACCTATAGGGCATACAACAGATCAAAACTGTCAAAGTTGCCATAGTGTTGAGTGGCAAGATTGGCAAGGGTCACATCACCAAAAATCAATGGCATTGGCAAGTGAAGAAACAGTCCTTGGTACATTTGATAATGAAGAAGTTATCATCAATGGCGACACCAGTCGTTTTTATAAAAAAGATGCTGAATTTTGGGTAAATACCGAAAACACAGATTATAAAATTGAATATGTTTTTGGCTTCGAACCATTACAACAATATCTAATCAAAAAAGAAGGTGGAAAATATCAAACGCTCCCCCTTTCTTGGGACAGTAGAAGCGAAGAGCGGGGCGGCCAACGCTGGTTCCATGTTTATGGCGAGGACCATATTTCACCCAATGACAGGCTGCATTGGCAGCAACCGCTGCAAAATTGGAACGGCATGTGCGCTGATTGTCATTCAACAGGGTTAGAGCGAAACTACGACGCAGAAAGCAACAGTTTCGACACCAAATGGAGCACCATAAACGTTTCCTGCGCGTCTTGTCATGATAGCAACACACCATTTGCTCCTACCGCCGATGACGGTCTTGGCTGGATACTTGAAGAAGGGAATAACACGGTTTCCTGGCTTGGCCCCAAACGTGACCAGTCAGAAATTGAAGTTTGTGCTGCTTGCCATTCGAGACGCGCACCTTTAACAGATGGTTTTACATCAAGTGATAAATTCTTAGATACCTTTACACCTTCACCGATTTTATCGCCCGAATATTTTCCAGACGGCCAAATCCGTGATGAAGTATATGTCTGGGGTTCATTCATGCAAAGTAAGATGTTTTCAAAAGGCGTTGTCTGTTCGGATTGCCATGATCCTCATAGCTTACAGTTAAAAGCAACGGGTAATCAACTTTGTGCCCAGTGTCATGAAGCCAGTTATTTTGATACGACGTCCCACACCAAACATGAAATAGCGACACCCGGTGCCCAGTGCGTTGATTGTCATATGGCATCGCGAACTTATATGGGAGTTGATGATCGTCGTGATCATAGTTTCCGCATTCCAAGGCCTGATCTAAACCATAAAACCAGCAGCCCCGATGCTTGTACATCATGTCATATGGATCAAACACCTGAATGGGCTGGCGAGCAAATAAATGGTTGGAACGGCAATAAAATTCAACCAATACATTATGGCGAAGTTCTAAATAAAGTATTTTTAGGTGAAGCCGGCGCAGAAGCCCAATTAAAAGCCATGCTTGTTGATGAAGACATTCCCGTAATCATTAGAGGAAGTGCTTACTCTTTGCTTACCAGCTTCCCAAATGAAAATTCCGCATCGCTTATTACCCAAGCTGTAACATCAGATGAGCCACTGATTAGATTAGGTGCCGTACGCGGGTCTGAGTTTATACCGCTTGAAATGCGTCTGCCGATTATATCACCACTGCTTAATGATGAATTTAAGGCGGTTCGCGTTGAAACCGTTCGTGCTTTATCCGGCTTGAACCCTTCCACAATCGAAGCAGCACTCAAACAATCTTATCAAGAGGCAGAAAAAGAATTTCTTATTGCTCAAAACCAAACCACATGGCGTGGTGAAGGCCACTTTAATTTAGGGCTTTTTTATAACGGTAAAGATAACGGTGAAACATCAAAACAACATTATCAAGACGCCATTAGAATTGACCCTTATTTCCCCGCCAGTTATATCAACCTTGCGGATTTATATCGGTCACAAGGCAAGATTAAAGAAAACACAGACCTGATTGATCAAGGGCTCGCATTTATGCCAAACAGTCCTGATTTAAACTTTTCAAAAGCATTGCATTTAATTCGTTTAAAACAGGCGCCGGATGCTCTTGATTATTTGGATAATGCGGTTTCCAATGCACCTAACAATGCATATTATGCTTATGTGTATGCTGTTGCACTTACGGATATGAAATTGGTTGGAAAAGCGCTTAATGTATTAACAACGGCTGTGCAAAACACCCCTAATGATGGCAACATTAATATGATGTTACTTAATCATTATACCGGGCAGGGAAATTTTTCTGAGGCGTTAAAATTTGCCGAAAAATTAGCAAAATTATTCCCGGGAAATCAAATGATAAATCAAACCTTGATGGGCTTAAGAAACAGACAACAATTATAAATTAGAAACCTGTTTTTTCCATTTTTCAACGTAGGGTACTAAATGTTCTGAACTGTAAGGTTTCACTTTGGGTAATGATATTGTTGACGGCACTCTATCCCAATGTGCCAGCCTAAAACATCCTTCGGCAATGCCACCTACATCAGAATTAATGCGAATTTTTTGATCATTCCTTATGGCCGCAAGCAAAGAACATATAATATCATTAGTGGCAAAACGACCTTCGATGATTATGTCGTCTTTGCAATTAAGGCTGGATAGTAAATGATCGATCATCAACGCACTATATATTGTCGCTACCGCCCTAGCATTGGTAAGTTCACCCAATATTTTACCTTTGATATTTCCGAAAGGTCCTGACCCGTTACCAAAAGAAGGGAGCGCCATTACCCCTTCAGATAATGTGTTTTCAATATCATTTTCTGTGCAATCTCCCTCTCCCAAGTTGCATATTTCTGCATACTCACGCCCCCCCATATATCGGGCGGTAGCCAGTGCCCCGCCAGATGCATCTATATTGGCGAGCATATCGCGCGTTTCATCCAAACAATCGAGGTTGCTATGGGGTGACATTGCAATAGTCCAGGTCCCCGTTGAAATTACAGTCGGCCTTTTATCAAACGGAATATCCAAGTACGGGATATAACCTGCATTACTGTCATGAACACCCGGCATGACCCGGCATGTTTGCTTAAGTCCTGTATCAGCGGCAACTTCAGGACGGATTGTGCCAATGACTTCCCACGCTTTCACAATTGGTGGAAATTTTCCTGTTAGTCCTAATTTACCAACGACACTAGAATATTGATTGCGGTTTAAATCCCATAAATCAGTATGACATCCTATAGAAGTCATTTCCGTTACTGCTACTCCACTTAATCGCCACGCCCAATAAGACGGATAAAATAAGACGGATGTCCTAGCCTGGTCCTCATCACTTAAAAAACCCAATTGATAATGTAGTTGTCGCCCAATATTTAACCCGCCGGGTAAATTCGGCGAATAACATTCGTTAAAAGGCTGGCGTATTTCTGCGTAGTTATCATCAGGATAATCATTAAATTCATAATCTAATATCGGCAATACCAATTTTTCAGCTTCTAAGTCCACCAAAGCGGCGCAGGCGCCATGTGTGGAAATACTTATGGTGCCGATGTCATGTTTTGAAGATAAAAGGTGTGTTTCTTCAACAAACCATTGCCAATTCCCCTCCATATCAATGCAGGGATATAATGAAGTTTGTAATACTTTATTTTCTTTCCTTGTGGTCTCTAACTTACGTCCCACATTATCCAATAAAATCAACTTAACATTGGTTTTTCCAACATCAATAACCAATGTACATTCATTTGATTTCAGAACGGTCATATTTAGTCGGCCTTTTTCGGGATCATAAAGACAAGTGCTAATGCCGCGATAAAATATACAATAGTAGTTACAGCGATATCCGTCTTAAAGCCTGCTAAATCACCAGATGAATAGGCATTAAAACCGACGACAAAACCAGCTATTAATGACAATACAACAATAGCCCTCAAAACCTTAGTAATTATAGTTACCTTTGGCTTTTGAACATCATTTGAAGTTTGTAAATATGCGATCTCATTCATTTTCCGGTTATTCTCACTATGAGCCATTTGATCGGCTTTATCACGGTCAACGTCACCCGCACCTGCCATTTTTGCAAGTATAGGATATAAAACAAATGCCGTAACCCATGCAGGCACAAATAAGAATAAAACATGCACATCATATCCAAAGGATAAAATGGCAGCCACACCGACCGAAACCGCCCAGGTAATTGCCGCAGGTACATTTAGAGTATCGCCCTTAACCGCACGCCAATAACGTACCAAATTCATTTTTTTAAATATGAAATGTTCCGCAACAATAATGCCGCCGGTAGGGGCCAAAACCAGAGCCATAATTCCTAAATAATTCAGAAGCCCTGTAAACACGAACGGAAAACAGGCGATTATTGTTGTTAAGACGCCCACTACTAAAGTTACTTTCTCGCGCGACCATTTAGGATTTAAGGATTGAAAAGCCAGTCCCGCTCGGTAAATAGTCGGGTTTGATGTCGTCCAACCGGCAATGATTACAGCAAGTATCCCTGCAGCGCCCAGTGCTTGATATGCGACTTCACCGGCGTCAAGACTGGTTAGCGCTTTTCCAATTAGCATCGCGGCCCCAGCGCCCATAATCCCCGCAGCGAGCCAAGCGGCAAAATGACCGATGAACATTCCAATTGATGAATACCAAGCATAAGAAGATTTTTTGGCAAACCTTAATATGGTCATATCACCAAGCGCCCCATGGAAGGCGAGATTAGCCCCCCAAGCTATGGCGACAACATGCCACATATTCATATCCGTCCCCATATCCCGCCATATGCTTAATTGAGCAAGTTGTAGGAGTTCACCTGCACCGTTGATAACGCTCACATCAGGTGTTCCAGCAAGTAAAGTAGGCATTAAGGCAATAGCGCCAATAAAAAACATAGAAATCATCCAGGGTGCAGAAACTTCTGCAAATCTAGCGACAAATGAAAAACCTTTCATTGCCGAATAAGCAATTACCGCGCCGACGGCAATTGCTACAAAAATAAAGGATGTGCTGGTTGGGTACCAATTGACTTGCGGGGGAATATCAAAAAGAATACGTACGGCACTTGCGGACACCGTAATCATTGCACCCGCAAGTACGCACATTAAAATACCATTGATAATGCTATAAAATTTGATAAAACTGGGACCGGCAATTTTTTCTAAATATGTATAAAGTGTAAGACGCGTATCCGTTGCGATAGGACCACAAACGATTACCCAAGTGAGTACAGCAAGCGCATTACCAATTATCAATCCTTGAATGACATCAATTGTTCCCACACCCCATGACACAAACATAGCACCAATAACAAATTCTGTTCCCGCAACATGTTCACCCGCATAACTAGCTGCGAAATAACGTCCTGGCTTAAGGCTTGCCGGCTCTACTGGCACCCGATCAAATTCACTCATCCTTAACTCTCCCTCTTAATTTTTCATTCATTGTACTGATATTATCCAATTGCGCAAGCTTATGCGCAATAATGCAATATTTTGATTGAAAGTGATCACTTTCAAGTATATTGTCACAGGAAATTAGGAGAAATTTATATGTCAAACCAGCTAAATAGCTTATGGGATGATGCAACATCTGCCAAGATGAGCGACCCCGAACTGTTAAAATACCGATCAAACCTTCTCGGTTCTGATCTAAGAATTACCAATTACGGAGGCGGCAATACATCTTCCAAAACCATTGAACGAGATCATCTGTCTGGTAAGGATGTTGATGTGCTGTGGGTCAAAGGGGCCGGTGGAGATTTGGGTTCCATTAAAATGGATGGCTTTTCCACACTTTATATGGAAAAACTTCTTCAGCTACGCACTTTATACCGTGGATTAGAACACGAAGATGAAATGGTTGCATATCTACCTCACTGTACTTTTAATTTAAACCCGCGCGCCGCAAGTATTGATACACCGCTTCACACATATATTCCGCATAAACATGTGGATCATATGCATCCTGATTCAGTAATTGCTCTTGCCTGCACGAAAAATTCAGAAGAGCTCACTGAAAAAGTATTTGGTGGTAAAATTGGTTGGTTGCCATGGCAGCGTCCTGGATATGATCTTGGTCTTAATTTAGAAAAGATAGCATTAGATAACCCTGAATATGATGGTGTGATCCTTGCTGGACATGGATTATTCACATGGGCAAATACATCAAAATCCTGTTATGAAAAAACACTCGAAGTGATAAACCAAGCACAAGCATGGCTAGATGAAACCAATACGTCTGTTGCCTTTGGCGGTGTTCGATATGCTGAGCCTCTAGCAGAAGACATTCAAAATGACGTCGTATCAGAATTAATGCCCGTAATTCGCGGAAAAATCACTGGCGACCAGATGAAAGTCGGTCATTTCAATTGTTCAGATGAAATTATAGAATTTGTTAACTCTCAGAATGTAATAGAACTTGCGGCCTTAGGCACATCATGTCCAGATCATTTCCTGCGCACAAAAATTCGCCCACTGGTTCTAGATTTCAATCCTGAAGCGGATGACGTTAGCAATGAAACAAAACGCGTCGTTGATACATTTGATCAGCAGTTAGAAGCATACCGCAATGATTACGCCGGTTATTATGAACGCAGCAAACACGATGATAGTCCTGCTATGCGCGATCCGAACGCAGTTGTTTATTTGGTCCCGGGTGTAGGTATGATTACATTTGCCAAAGACAAAGCCACAGCGCGTATAGCCGGTGAATTTTACGTCAATGCCATCAATGTGATGCGTCAAGCAAATGGTGTTGATACATATGTTGGTCTTGATGAACAAGAAGCCTTTAACATTGAATATTGGTTACTTGAAGAAGCCAAACTACAGCGCATGCCTAAGCCGAAAAAGCTCGCAGGACATATTGCATTTGTAACAGGTGGCGCCGGCGGCATCGGTGCTGCAACAGCAAGACGCCTTCTTGACGATGGGGCATGCGTGATGCTCGCAGATATTGATGAAGAAGCCATTGCCAATATATAC
>JABIPV010000045.1 GCA_018699075.1 Kordiimonadaceae bacterium
GAGGACACGGGGTAATACGACGCGTCTGATGCCAAATTCCTTAACATAGTGATTGATGGCGCGCGCATTAGAGGCCGAAGCTTGAACTGATAAATGCACCCTCAAATCCGGGTAGGTCCTATGAGCATAATCTAACAGACCGATATCGGCCAAAATAATAGCATCTACCTTTAGTTTCGCGGCATTATCCACAGCCTCTATCCACGGATTATTATTCCCTGCCATTGCGTAGGTATTTACTGTTAAAAAAACTTTCGCCCCTTTTGCATGAGCATAATCCAAAGCCTCATCTAATTCTTGCACCGAAAAATTTAGTCCGGGAAAATTGCGAGCATTCGTTTCATTCCGAAAGCCCATATAAACCGCATCTGCACCGACATCTATCGCGACACGCAAAGCAGCAGGTGTGCCTGCTGGACAAACTAATTCCAATTTTGTCATGCTTTTATTTTCCGGCTAATGCTTTGCAATCTACCTTGTGTTTTGGCGAGTGCTTTTTCTAAATGACTGATCTGATTTTGTAAATTATGATTATCTTGCTCAAGCATATCACACCGATTGGAAAGCGGCATGGTCATGGCTTGACTTACTATGCTCATATTTTGTGATAGGTTTTGATACAGCTTATTTCCCAATTTTAAAAAAGTGTCAGCTGGTTTTTTAAATGGCCCAATACTTTGAAGAAACTCGGTCCTAATATCAATCTCTTCGCTGTCCATGGCATTGCGTAAGGTCAGCAAAGCTTCCGTATCTCCTTCTACCGTTAAATTACGAGAAAAGAACAATGCATCACCGTCCACTTTTCCGCCCATCATATCGATTAATGATAAAAAAGGTCCAGAAATGGTCGCATCTGCAGTTGTTGTAATTTTATTGACTAAGGCACAGTTAATATATCGTTCTTCAATTGTTAATAGAAATGCTTGAGGAATATCTGTAGGACATATTAAAAACTGAGTTCCTGTCAGGGAGGATAATCTTTTAAGAACTTCAGGATGATTATTCTCAACCCATTTTGTAAAATATTGAAGAAGGTGTTCCAGAGGCATTGATGGCAAATATCTAACCAATATACCTACAGCTAACATTGGTGAGAAATCATCATCTACTGCGTAGTTTTTGGAGGGAAGAGGCATATTTGAAAATTCTCCTACAATTACGTTATCTTTGATTTATATTATCGGTTACAATAGATGTAATTGACTCATATCAACGGTGGCGATTGAAATATTTACATTTCAATTTTAGGGATGGTAACGTTTAATCCTTTAGATAAAAGAGTTCGCTTCAAAGCATGTAAATCAATATGTGGAAGAGAAAAAAGATCACGCCATGGACTGTGTGGTTCATAAAGAAATATTTCAGATGCGCCGCTTGCCATGACAAGCGTTGGTAATTGGTTCGTATCTTCTGGTTCGGATGCGACTAATAAAGTAGCCCCGGGAACGCGATGACCAATTGCAGAAATATCTTCAACGCAACTTTGCCTATGTAATCCCTCCCCATAAATAATGATATTTTTGTTCCCCAGAAGATGCAATGTATACCCTAACATCCTCCCAGGCCCCAATGGTCCATTCAATGACATCTTAATGATCCTCCATGCTTCACGAAATTTCTTTAAAATCCTCAAAATATAAAGCACAGCAACGCCAAAATCTGGTGGTAAAAGTGGCATATGTTGCCACTCAAATACTTCAAAGCTTAAATAAGGGGTCAGAATAAACCTTTGTTCTGGTTTGACCTTAAAAAATTCTACATTAGAACACTGACAAATGCCCTTTAAATAAGTGACAATGGTTTTTGAGGCGATTATTCTTGTACGACCACCAATAACATTTTGTTTAATCCGATCAAGGCTGCCACCAAGATGTTCAGGGTGACCATGAGTGATAAAAATAATAATTTTAACTTCCGGTGGAAAATATGTCCCCTTTGGTGGGTCAATAAAGATATGCGTGTCATCATTATTATGAATACAAAAACCAGACCACCCTAGATATTTAATCTTCCAGTCCGAGAAATTTTTATTTCCACTCTGCATTACTGGCTTCCTGCATCTAGGCGATGAGCCTTTACAACTTTGTTTATCTCAATGTGAGCACGCCCTAAGGCAAAGAAATTACGAACTAGTCCTTTGATCATTTTAATATAATGCCATGACCAATTTTTTGGTTTCCAAAGGCCGGCCCTTATAAATGCGCGAAAGACTACCTTTCCATAAGCATGGCGCATCATGCCATATAATTTTCTTGTTGATGTTCTGGTTGGTAATAAAAAATGTTGTAAATCATAAAATTGTCGATCTTTAGTGATGATCTCGTCTTCGACCTTACGGTGGAGCTGTGTCCCTGGCAAAGGAGTTAAAGGGGTATATTCGGTGAGAATAATAGCCGGATGTTGTTTCACAAAATCGTCTATTAAGGAGAAATTCTTTGGCGTAAAATTATCTTCGACAAGGAAGCCCGCACTCATACCGATACCAAGTTCTTTGAGGATATCCAATGCCTCTACATCTTGCCCTTTTTCAATACGTTTACCGGTACGTTTCAAGGATTCGTAATCAAGCGATTCTATTCCAGACATAACAAGTTGTAAGCCCGCACGCGCCCAAAGTGCAAAAAGCTCACGATTTTCAACAATTGAATCCACTCGTGCGTAAGTAAAGTAACGTTTTTTAATGCCGTTGGTGAGAAGCATATCGACAAGTTTATGCATACGTTCTGGATCATGGAAAGCATGGTCATCGCACAGATAGATGAAATCTTCCTCTAGCCGAGAAATTTCTTCAATAAGAAGTTCAGGTGACCGGGCAATAAACCTCCCCTTCGAATAAATACGTGGAGAGCAGAAAATGCAAGGAAAACTACATCCAACTGAACTACGTACAGCCGCAACATTCTTTTCCCAAAGATAATAATAGTTTGAACGATATTTTTTAGTCAGATTACGGTCCGGCATGGGCTGATGATCTAGATTTAATGGTAATGGACGAGGGTTTGTCGCAATTAGTTGATCACCATCTCTTATCATTAAACCTGCAATATGGCTGAAAGATGTGCAACCTTCTGCCTTGGAATCACATATTTCTGCAAATGTTTCGGTTCCTTCGCCGCGAACGATTAAATCAATCAAAGGATCAAGAAAGTCCTGCGGGCAAACTGTTGGATGGTGTCCGCCGACTACAGTCAGGCAGTATGGTGCCGAAAGGCGAACAACAGATAATGCTTGCTTTGCCGTTTCAGTATGCACAACTTCAGATGTGACACCGACAATATCAGGTTTGAAATCGATAAGAATTCTACTTAAATCTTTTGGTTCTACTTCCATATCAACCAATCGAACTTCATGACGTCCTTGAATTGTAGCGCCCAATAGCTCAAGATTAAGAGGTTCAATCTTTGTCAGATTTTTAAGTCCAATGGTGAGTATTCCACATGGTGGGTTGATCAGTAATACTTTCATTTTTTCTCTAATCCATTCTTTTGAATTATCAATTTCTCTCTGTCAATGAGCCAAGTAAGAGTATCATTTAGAGTATCGAAGAGAGGGCGGCAGTTAAGGGAAAGATCGCGCCGTGCTAATGCGGCATTGAAATACCAGTAGTAACTTCCAATACGGGCACCAGCAGCTGTTAATGCACCAGCAGGGGATAAAGTTTCCACGATCGTAGCAATAGCCAATGCTAAAAATGTGGGTATGGAAAGTCGTGGGGGAGTTACATTTGCTATCGTGGCCACATGCTCAATAAAAGTTTTTAGTGTAAGATTGTTTCGGGAGGCCAATATATAATGAGCTGCTGGATTGGGGTGTTCCAGTGCAGCAACATACACCTGCGCAATATCCCTCACATCAATTGGGTTTAATCCGCCATGAGGACAGATGGGAAGTTCTTTTTTGCGTATAGAATTTATAAGCCTACTTGTGTTGAGATTAATATCATTTGGACCCAATACAAAACTAGGACTGAGAATAACAACAGGCGCTCCTCGCGCACGAGCATTTAGGGCCAAATTATGTGCATCCCTTTTGGCTTGGATATAAGCCACAGGTTCACAAGAAAGGTTGAAGGCAGATGTTTCATCATAAGCAGCATCAGGTTGATTGCAATTTAATGCACCAACAGCGGAGGTCGTAGAGGTAAATAATATACGCTTTATACCAGCTTGTTCAGCTGCATTTAGGAAATTTTCTGCTCCATTAACATTAACATGATAAACATCTTTGTTATCACGTTTGTTAATGGAAACCATGCTTGCAAGATGGATAGCTGCATCCATACCTTTAAATGCTGCCTTCAACTCCCCTGCGTCCGTGATATCGGCCTGACGAATTTCGATGTTACCCGGTAACTTATTCTTTGCCGTTGTAACGTCTCTCACCACTGCAATAGGTTGATAACCCTTATCGCGAATAGCACGAAGAATATGGTATCCGAAAAAACCAGTTGCCCCGGTTATTGCTACAAGTTTTCCAGACACTTTTTTTAATCTCCTTGTAATAGAAGATAAGAAATTAGAGAGGAAAGAAATCTTGGATCTATTTTTTTAATACGTTATTCTGAAGTCATCATTTTTTACTTAATCTTAATCATATGAGTTTTTGCCAAATTTTCCGATGAACTCCTGACCCAAAATACGCGATTTACTTTCTTAACTTTTCCATAATCGACTGTTACATTTCATAATAAAGCTGCACGATATATTCTTTTTATAGCCACCTTTCCTTCACAGTATTCTCATCAGTTGCCAGAAACTTGACCTGGGTCAAGTTTTTGGATTTTATTTAGATTTTAATGACAAGCTTTAAACTCAATAGTCAGTAGTTTGGTTTTAATGCGCTCAGGGTACGAGTATAAAAGCCTCTACCCTTATCCAGGCCTAACAAGTCTGGGCGATATTTGTTTATCAATTTTCTAATGAGATTGGTCACGGTTAAAATGTTAAGTCCGCTATTTCGGTTCTACCCTGCTTCTGACCAGCATAGGGCCACAAACACCAATAAAAATCAAAAAGGCCGTCATCCACGTAAATGCCGAAGCATACAAAAGATAGAGGTAGAAATATCCGCCCCAAACGGATACCGTTACACGAAAGATTGTCGACAGAGTA
>JABIPV010000223.1 GCA_018699075.1 Kordiimonadaceae bacterium
GTACGTACACCCATCATACGTTGGGACGTAGGGTCCATCAGCCTAAACATATTTCTGGATTGAGATTTTCCGGGTCCTAGCAGTAGGCTTTCTTCAAACTCTACAAGCGGCGGTAAAATAGGATCATATCCATGTGACATAAAACAATTTAATAATGTATCGACAACTTTAATTTCCTGTACGGCATCCCCCACAAGGCTATCGTGCAATCCTTCCGGTAGAAGGGCTGTTTCATTTGCTTCAAACATGATTTTTAGTGCCGCTTTTGTTCATAATTAAAGTTCCGAAGTGCTTATATACCTATATCATTAAAAGCCAAAATGAAAAGGCGAAAAACATAAAAAATGACAATAAAAAGGAGGACAATTATGCCCCCCTTAAAAGTAGAATATAATAGCTATGCTTTCTACGACATTAGAATGATAGTGATTTCACTCTGCGAACTTGACTAAGTTTTTTAATTTCAGCAATCACATCACCCGAAGCTGGCTGGTCAACCGCGACCAGAGCCACTGCACGACCACCTTCGTCGTGACGGCCCAGACTGAATGTGGCAATATTTAAACCGCCTTCACCAAGTATTGTACCAAGTGAACCAATGAAACCAGGCTGGTCATCATTTGTGGCAAAAATCATGTTTTCGGCTAGCTCACCCTCAAGGCGAATATCATCAACCTGAACAATGCGTGGACGACGATCAGCAAACAATGTCCCTTGTGTCGAGAACTCACCTTTATCGGTAACTACAGTAACTTTTACAAGCGTAAGATAATCACCTTCACCATCATGTTTGCTTTCAATCACATTAATATTACGGTCTTTGGCAACACTTAAAGCGTTGACCATATTCACACTCGTCATCAGTGGGCTTAGAAGACCCTCAACAACAATTGATGTAAGCGGACGTACATTAAGTTCTGTTACATCGCCTTGATAGTCAATTTTGATCTCTTTCATGACATCTTCGTTAAGTTGACCTATGAAGCTCCCCAATTGTTTAACCAGTGCCATATAAGGACTTAAACGCTTTGATTCTTCCGCTGTTAGGCTCGGCATGTTAAGCGCATTCGTGACCGCACCATCAAGTAGATAATCAGACATTTGCTCAGCAACCTGCACAGCAACATTCACTTGCGCTTCTGATGTTGAGGCACCTAAATGTGGTGTTACAACCACATTTTCATAGCCAAATAATGCGTTTTCTTTCGCAGGCTCAACCTCAAACACATCAAGAGCAACACCAGCAACTTTACCATTATCAAGCGCCACTTTAAGAGCTGCCTCATCAATAAGACCGCCACGGGCACAATTTACAATGCGCACACCATCTTTCATTTTTGCGAACGCTTCAGCACCCAAAATCCCACGTGTGCTATCTGTTAGTGGAGTATGAAGAGAGATAAAGTCTGCACGAGCAAGTAAACTATCAAGTTCAACTTTTTCAACGCCTATTTCTTCTGCACGTTCTTCTGATAAGAACGGATCAAAAGCGATCACTTTCATTTTAAGGCCAATAGCACGACTGGCGGCAATTGCACCAATGTTGCCGCAACCAATAATACCAAGTGTTTTTGACGTTAGCTCAACACCCATGAAACGTGATTTTTCCCATTTTCCGGCATGGGTAGAGGCACTGGCTTCTGGAATTTGACGGGCGACTGCAAACATCATGGCGATGGCATGTTCAGCCGTTGTGATGCTGTTACCAAATGGAGTATTCATAACAACAACACCGTTGCCGGTTGCCGCAGGAATATCTACGTTATCCACACCAATACCGGCGCGCCCCACAGCTTTTAAGTTTGTCGCCGCAGCTAGAATTTTTGGTGTTACTTTTGTAGCTGAACGAATAGCAAGACCATCATATTTATGGATTATTGCTTCTAGTTCTTCTTTTGTAAGACCTACAATTTGGTCGACTTCAATGCCGCGACGCTCAAAAATTTCTTTTGCCAGCGGGCTTAATTTATCAGAAATAAGGACCTTAACCATAAGGAATACCTTTCATAAAAATGTGTAATTTTAATAATTATTTAAAAGAGTTGCGTACTTCATCGTGGGCCCAATTGAGCCACGGTGTAAGCGCTTCTAAATCAGATGCTTCAATGGTCGAACCACCCCAAATACGAAGACCTGCTGGCGCATCACGATAAGCACCAATGTCATAAGCGACATCTTTCTCATCTAAAATGCTCGCAAGCTTTTTTGCGGCGGCGGCTTGATCATCATCACTTAGAGCAACAAACCAATCGGCTGTAATCTTTAAACAAATTGAGGTGTTGGAAACGGTTTGTGGAACCACTGCCAAGAAATCAACCCAATCGGTTTTTTCAACCCAGTTTTTAATTACGGTTAGGTTATCAGCAGAACGCTTGATAAGACCTTGAAGACCACCAATGCTATCTGCCCAATTAAGAGCATCAAGGTAATCTTCAACGCACAGCATCGAAGGTGTGTTAATCGTCGCACCTTTAAAAATTCCACTAATTAATTTACCATTTTTGGTAAGACGGAAAATTTTTGGAAGTGGCCACGGTGGCGAATAATTTTCAAGACGCTCAACGGCACGGGGGGACAACACGATAATACCGTGTGCGCCTTCGCCGCCCATCACTTTTTGCCAAGAAAAAGTGGTTACATCTAATTTATCCCAGGGAAGGTCCATGGCAAACGCTGCTGATGTTGCATCACAAATGGTAAGTCCCGCACGGTTATCTGCGATCCAATCGCCGTTTGGTACTTTTACACCTGACGTTGTGCCATTCCAAGTGAAGACCACATCGCGTGCCGCATCCACAAGTGAAAGATCAGGAAGCTCACCGTATGGTGCTTCGATCTTACGTACGTCGTCTAATTTAAGTTGTTTTGTCACATCGGTAATCCAACCGCTGCCAAAACTTTCCCATGCCACCATATCAACACCACGATCACCAAGCAGTGACCATA